>CAYQBZ010000066.1:0-12031 GCA_964415855.1 uncultured Rikenellaceae bacterium | reverse complement strand
ACCGCTGTATCCTTCTAAGCGACGACTCAACATTAACACTAGAGTCAAATCCACATACCAGCTTTTCGAAGCAAACCGTCTGCACCTTGCATAACGCACTGATAGACGATAGTATAACTGTTAGAATGAATAATAAACATGTGTGCCATGGAGGATTATTAATGAATCAATTAGAAATAATAACTATGGAAAATTGTATTTCAAAAGTAAAATTAGTCTATCGAACACGAGTAAAACCATCCGATAGATGATAGAAGTAGATTATGATTAATATGTGTATGAGAGACTGTACCACCTCATATAAACCCCCCTATGGTTCCAGCATTGCTGGACTGTCCGCCGTCGTCGGTGCAAGGGCAAAATGGCAGTGCAATTATCAATTATCTTTTATTTATTAATCTAAATTATTATTGTCATGGCTGAAAAACTTGAGGGTTTAACATTTGACCAAATGAAACTTGCTTCAAAAAAGTTTGAAGAGGATGGTTATCAGGAAACTATTACTATTGAAAACATTCCCGTTGGTACAACAGAGTGCACAGTGGTGTTAATCAAAACAAGAGTTAATAACAAAACTGTGCAAACACCTGATTTCTGTGTTATTCCGTTTATACGGAAAAATAACAAAGGTGAAGAGATGAAACTCAAATTTGAGGGTGTGAAATTGAATGTTTTACATCTTGGTAGCGGTAAAAGTTATAATGGTATAATAGCCAAAGTAACGGAAGACCTTGAAAGGGTTATAACCAAACCAGATAATTACAGTAAAAGAATGACATTTGAGTCAACACCTTATGTTGATAGTCAAGGGAGAGCAAGAACAATACTTAAATACGAAAGTATTGAGAAGTAAGAAGAGGGGAGAAATCCCCTTTTTTTAATTAATTATATGGATTTAAGCGAGTTGTTTATAAATATGATTAATAGATCAGGTTATTTTATGGACCTGACTTTATTGGATCACATGATATTAATTCCACAAGAAGAATGTTATAGCATGGCAAATAACGGAATCATCAAGTAATTGAATTATGTTAGTTCAGCTCATATTGCAACATGTCTTCCCCTGGTTCTTACCCTATAAAAACAAAAACCTCCGAATTAATTGATATTCAGAGGATTTGTTGTTGTAATTGTACCCGGAGCGGGATGCCGCTTGAAGGCGGCATTTCGTCCCACTTCGTGGTCCTCAACTTGAACCGTCCCTTAAACTGATATTTATTAAATATTTTAAAATCAGAAAAGCCTCATATTTCTATGAAGCTTTTCAGTACCCGGAGCGGGACTTGAACCCGCACAGCCCAAAGGCCACAGGATTTTAAGTCCTGCGTGTCTACCAATTCCACCATCCGGGCGAAATTAAATTCCTGTCAATATCCGGTCCTGTGTGTCGGACCCTGTCCCGCCCTTGGCGGGAAATTCCACCATCCGGGCAGATAATCTTGTCGTGCAAGTCTTGCAGGTCTTGCAGGTCTTGCAGGTCTTGCAGGTCGATTTTCCAAATGTGGAAGTGCAAATTTAATTAAAAAATCCCTTTGTCAGAAGCATTATTTATTCAACAGGATTGGTTTACCAAATCCGACCTTCTCAAGATCCTTTAGCTGTGTCTTAGCGTCACCTACAACAACATAATACATTTTTGCAGGGTTAATATATTTCCTGGCAAGCTCAAGTTCCTTATCTACAGTAAGGCTTTTAACGAATGCCTCTTCCTGCTTGATATAATCTGCAGGGAGATTGTAGGAACTCATTGTGTTTAACATTCCAAGAAGATCGCCAAGCGTTTCGAAGCGGAGAGCGTTTCCCTTAAGAAGAGACGACTTCGTGAAATCAATATATTCCTGAGGGACACTGGTGCGATATTTTTCCATCTCTGTTTTAAATATCTGTACTGATTCAAGTGTTGAGTTTGTCCTTACCATTGATGACGCAACGAAGGCTCCATAGTTATTTGCTCCTGAGAAGCTTGATCTGGCTCCGTATGTGAATCCTTTCTCTTCCCTCAGGATCAGGTTGAGTACTCCATTAAATGAACCTCCAAGTTTGTAATTGACCACAGTGGCAGGATAGAACTCAGGATCCGATCTGGGAATTGACGGGGTTCCTGTTGAGATAACCGATTGTTTGGCTCCCGGGACGTCCACAAAGTAAATACGTGATTTCTCGGGAGGACCTGGAACTTTGATCACAGGTAAAACAACATCTTTTGGCTGCCATTTCTGATTCAGATCTGCGAGCGCAGCTTCAACCCTCGTCTGATCCACATCACCTGTCACAAGGAACTTTGCTATGTTGGGAGAGAACCAGGTATTGTAAAATTCTTTAAGATCATTCATATTAATAGCTGCAACGGAAGTCTCGGTTCCTGTAGCATCAATAGCCAGGATATTGTCCCCGTAAATAAGCTTATTCAAAGTATTAGATGCCAGATAGCCGGGACTTGCTGCATTCCTCTTCAATCCATTTATTATCCGGCTCTTAGCCAGGGCAAACTGTTCTTCATCCCAGCGGGGTTCCAGCAATATCTCCTCGACAAGCGCAAGTGTCTTCTCAAAATTTCGGGTAAGAGAACTGACATCTATAGAAATATCTTCATTCCCAGATGAAATCCTTATTGATGATCCAAGCAGCCCTATGGCATCTTCAAGCTCCTCGGGAGTCTTGTTCTTTGTCCCTTCATTCATCATAGTGGCAACCAGGTTTGCAACACCCGCTTTATCAACATTATCGAGCATATGGCCCCCATCAATTGAAATGGAGAACTGGACAATTGGCAGTTCACTCTGTGTTATTCCCCAGATTTTCATCCCGTTTGACAGGGAAGCGGACCATGGCTTTGGAATAGTAACCTCAGGATCAGGACCAACAGGAGGCATGATGCTTCGATCAAGTTTAGTAGCTGTCCTTACAACAGGACCCTCATCAGCTATGTCTGATTTTACTTCAGCAGCATTGGTAACATCCTCTTCAACTATTCCTGCATTGACAGATCCTTCAACAATTAGATTGACCTCACCCTTCGGAACAAAACTCGTTTCAACAAAATTCTTTCCCTTAATATATTTGTTATAAACCGCCTTTATATCTGCCATCGTAACAGCTTGTGCATTAGCCAGGTCCTTATTATAGAATTCAGGATCGCCTGTGTACATTGTGTACTCAGCCAGTGTAAAGGCTTTCATCTGGTCACTTGAAAGTCTTCTGTAAAAACCTGTTTCATTTCCAGCTTTTATCCTGGTAAAATACTCCTCTGTGAATCCATCTTTCCCGAACTTGTCAAATCCTTCAAAAATGGCTTTCTCAATTTCTGTAAGATTAATCCCGGGATTTGCCGTAACAGAAATCGTAAATGCACCGGCCAATTCCTGTGAACCGCTTCTTGCCGAAACACGTGATGTAAGCTTCTTTTCTTTAACAAGTACCGTATATAGTGGAGCCTTCTTGCTGTTTGCCAGAAGCTCTGCAAGGAAATCAAGTGCATAGGAATCTTTTGAAAATTGTTCTACTGTAGGGAAAACCATAGTCAGCTGGGGAGCCCTGGCAAAATTATCTTCGTGATATAATTTCACAGTTGCTGCAAGGCTTACCGGCATAGGCTTCCTTTTTTCAATATTCTCCCCGGATGGTATTTCACCAAAATATTTTTCAACAAGTACTTTCACCTACTCGCTGTTGATATCTCCCGAAATGACCAGTGTCGCATTATTGGGAGAGTAGAATTTCTTGTGAAATGCTACCACATCATCAACTGAGGCATTGGTAAGGTCCTCCATCTCCCCGATAACAGTCCAGCTGTAAGGATGTCCTTTTGGGTAAAGGTTTTTGAGGATCAGTCCCTGGTTGAATCCGTATGGAGCATTATCGACACTCTGTCTTTTCTCATTCTGCACTACATTCTGCTGGTTGGCAAGAGCTGTTTTTGTGACAGTGTTTTCAAGATAGCCCATCCTGTCTGACTCCATCCACAGAGCCATTTCAAGCGCATTTTTTGGAACAACTTCATAATAGTTGGTCCTGTCCTGACTTGTACTTCCATTAAGTGAACCACCTGCTCCCTGAATGTTTTTAAAGAACTGGTCTTCAGCTACATTTTCAGATTTCTGGAACATCATATGCTCAAACAGGTGTGCAAAACCGGTTTTACCAGCAGTCTCGCGACTTGAACCTACATGGTAATAGATCGCAACAGCTGCAATAGGATCTGAATGGTCCTCATTAAGTACGACTGTAAGACCGTTAGATAAGGTGTATTCCTCAATCGGTATTGAGAGAGCAGCCTCTTTGTCTTTAGTATTACAGGAGATAAGAGTTGCGATCACGGTGGCCACGATCACAAAAACAGAGTTTTTCATAAGGATGTAATTATAATTTAGGACGTTATGGAAATAATGGCGTCAAAAGTAATAATAAAACTTTTAAGTGAAGGTTAGTTGAAGATAAAAAAAAATCTTATTTTTGCCGGTGAAATTGCGGGAGTAGCTCAGTTGGTAGAGCACGACCTTGCCAAGGTCGGGGTCGCGGGTTCGAGTCCCGTCTCCCGCTCAAAAAAGAGACTCATTTACGAGCCTCTTTTTTCTTATTTGTGATCCTGGAATTGTATTATCCTATTGCCTTATCGGTCCCCACTCAACAAGAGTATTATTCTCAAAATATAACCAGGTATTCCTGAAGATCCATTCTTCCTTAATTATGTTTCCGCTTATAACCCTGTTGATCTTCTGGGCCGTCCCCCAGCTGTCTCTTACCATCTCGGCATTCATCCCTTTCCATATCTTACCTGCCATAAGCCTGGCAGCCATATTTGATCCGTATTTATTTTCAAGATATGAAAAACGGCTGATCTGCTGCTGCCCGGCTTGTTCTTCCTGCAGCTGCTGAGATTGCCGGATACTTTGCTGTGTGTTCTGAGCAGTATTTTGCTGAGAATAAACAGGTGCTTCATTTATAACTGCCTGGCGGCGGAAAATATAACCTTCATTATCCTCAAATATAACATGATAGTATGTGCTGTCAGCATCAAGGACATCAACTGTTGAACCGGACGGTATTATAAGGATAACTGTTGTCAGATCATCTTTTGTCCCGAACAGCCTGCCTGCTGATTTCATTGTTGCACTAGTATTACCGTCATTCCGCGACGCTTTAGCCTGTTCAAGCTCTTGAAGAGTCTCTGTGTTTGATTGGGCGCTTAGGGAGAGCCCAATGGCAAAGAAAATTACAGGGAGGATTAGCTTTTTCATTTGATTTTTTTGAAATGAGTACAAAAAACATACCAACGGGAATTAATTGAATGAAAAACATCAGATGTGTGCTAATAGTATCCTGACATACTGATAAATCATTATTTATTTGCAAAAATTAGTTTAATTTAGCTATATTCACAAGAAAGAAGATTATGTGCCTCGCAGTACCAGGGAAAATAACAAGTATATCTACTGATAAAGGTATGCGAATGGCTAAAGTAAGTTTCAGCGGGATTCTTAAGGATATATCAATTGAATGGGTCCCGGAGGCCGGAGTGGGAGACTATGTTATCGTTCATGCCGGATCCGCACTTACCATACTGAACAAGAAGGAGGCTGAGGATACGATCGACCTTTTCAGGCAGATCACAGTAAATAAATCAAATGATCCTTAAGCTTGAAGTATATAGATGAATACCGGGATATTAATGTTGTAAATGCTCTGGCAGGAGAAATATCTGCTACCATAAAACATAAGTGGAACATAATGGAAATATGCGGTGGTCAGACCCATTCCATTATGAAATACAACCTCCCGGAGTTTCTTCCCCCGCAGATCAACCTGATACATGGTCCGGGATGCCCTGTTTGTGTGACCTCGCTTGAAAAGATTGACAAAGCACTTGCCTTATCAAAGGTTAAAGATGTAATACTGGCCTCTTTTGGTGATATGCTGAGGGTTCCCGGGACTTATTCGGATCTGCTTATGGAAAAATCGACAGGAGCTGATGTAAGAATGGTCTATTCTCCGCTTGATGCAGTACAGATCGCTGTGGAAAATCCGCAAAAAAAGGTTGTTTTTTTTGCCATTGGCTTTGAGACAACAGCACCGGTAAATGCATTGTCAGTATTAAGAGCGGAACAGCTGGGTCTGAAAAACTATTTTATACTTAGCTCACAGGTGCTCGTACCTCCTGCGATCAGGATGATACTTGGCCTGGAGGGATCTTCTGTTAAAGGGTTCCTTGCTCCCGGTCATGTTTGTTCCGTAACAGGATATTCAGAATATGAAGCCCTGGCTAAAGAGTTTGGAGTACCCTTTGTTGTTACAGGATTTGAACCAGCAGATATTATGAAAGGTATATTGTCGCTCACATTACAACTCGAAGAGGGCAGGGCGGAGGTAGTAAATGAATACAGGAGAGTTGTAAGCCGTGAAGGTAATCCAAAAGCTAGGGATATGATATTTGATGTCTTTGAAACAGCTGATCAGGAGTGGAGAGGAATTGGAATAATACCTGATAGCGGATTGAAAGTGAGAGAGAAATATGCAGCTTTTGATGCTGAAGGACATTTCAGTAATATTATTGTAAAGACCAGAGAGTCAAATGTCTGTATCGCCGGACAGATTCTCCGGGGTATTAAGAAACCAACAGACTGCAAAGCATTTGGGAAAGATTGTGTTCCGGAACATCCACTGGGAGCCCCGATGGTATCTCTTGAGGGTGCCTGCTCTGCATATTACCGTTACCAATAATAATACTATGAAGTTAAGCTGTCCCGTCCCGGTAAACAGGTATGATACTGTAACACTTGCACATGGTGGAGGTGGTAAATTATCAAATCAGCTCATCCACGATATGTTCCTCAAAGAGCTTGGTAACATGTGGCTTGACGAGGCACATGACGGTGCAATACTGGAGATGTCGGGAAAGATTGCATTTTCAACAGATTCCTTCGTGGTGGATCCTCTTTTTTTCCCGGGAGGAAATATCGGTGACCTGGCAGTTAACGGTACGGTAAATGACCTTGTAGCCTGTGGCGCTGATCCCGAGTATCTCTCACTAGGACTGATAATTGAGGAGGGTCTTAAGATGGAAGATCTCCGGGAGATTATCCATACGATCGGGGAAGCAGCCATCAGGGCCAGTGTGAAAATTGTCACAGGAGATACCAAGGTTGTGGAAAGAGGCAAGGGTGATAAGATCTTTATTAATACTTCAGGTGTAGGAACAATTCCTGACGGTATTACTGTATCTCCCGGGAGATGTACTCCAGGTGATGTCATAATAATAAGCGGTAATATTGCCGATCATGGAATTGCTATTCTTTCTTCGCGAGAAGGGCTAGGTTTTGAATCCGCAATTAAGAGCGACACCGCCCCTCTTAACAACCTTGCAAAGGCAATATTCAGGATCACAAAGGAAGTACATGTTCTGAGGGACCCTACCCGCGGGGGAGTAGCCAGTGCATTGAATGAGATATGTACTTCATCTGGCAATGGCATGCTGATAGAGGAGAAATTGGTCCCGGTCTCTGAAGAAGTGAAAGCTGCCTGTGAGATCATGGGTTTCGATCCACTATATATTGCAAACGAAGGCAAGCTTATTATCATTTTGCCTGAAAAATATGCACATGATGTTCTGGATGAGATCCGGACTGATCCATTTGGCAGGGATGCTTCAATAATAGGCAGTGTAACAGATGGCCCCCATGTCGTTAAGATCAGGACTCTTGTTGGCTCAACAAGAATAGTAGATATGATCTCCGGAGAACAGTTGCCGAGGATATGTTGAGAAGATCATCTCTTAAGATTCCCGGAACATGAAACCAGCCATTCATACCAATCCTTTGTTCCTTCACCTGTTCTGGCTGATAGCTCTATGAATTCAAGTCCGGGATTAACCTGTCGGCCATAATCCAGGGCTTTGGATATGTCATAGTCGAGGTATGGCAGGAGATCTGTTTTGTTCATGATACATAGATCGGCAGAACGGAACATATTCGGATATTTCAACGGTTTGTCTTCCCCCTCGGTAACACTCATTATGACCACCCTGTAGCTCTCACCGAGATCGAAGAGGGAGGGACATACAAGATTCCCGACATTTTCGACAAGGATAACTGAACCATCTTCAGGAGACAACTTTTTTACGGCCCTGTTTATCATTTCAGCATCGAGATGGCAGCCATTACCGGTATTGACCTGGACAACAGGCACTCCTGTTACTTTAATCCGCTCGGCATCTGTCATGGTCTGCTGATCTCCCTCTATTACGCAGAATTTAATATCCTTCTTCAGGTCGTTAATGGTCCTTTCCAAAAGGGTTGTCTTTCCCGATCCCGGAGAGCTCATCAGATTTATTGCAAGGAGGTTTTTAGCTTCAAACATCCCCCTGTTTCTCTCTGCCATCAGATTATTTGCATATAGAATGTCAGTCTCTATTGAAAGTACTTTCCCGGTTGAACCCTCATGTTCGTGGTCATGATCCGGTATGCTATGCTGATGATCATGATCAGATTCATGTTCATGGTGATAATGGTGATGGTGGTGTTGATGTTCATGCTCCTCTCCGTCACCATGGCTGTGAGAATGTGAATGGGAATACCCATCCTCATGTTCATGCATGTTGATTTCTTGTTTATTCGTATCCTCACCGGGAATCCTAATCATAGCTTTTTCGCCGGGTTTTCCGCATCCGCAGGTTTCGCACATCTTTTTTAGTTTTATTCTACAGTTATTGACTTTATACGGAGTTCTTTCCCCTTTATTATTTCAAGGTTGAAGGAACCACATTTATCACACGACCCAATAAAATCGTTGAGATTAAATTCATTACCGCATTTATTGCATCGGGCCTTCCCTGCAGGTTTGTCAATCTTAATCCTGGCTGATTCAATTACAGATCCGTATGACAGGTTTTTAAGAGCAAATTCAATCAGTTCAAATTCAACACCCGAAAGTCTTCCTATTTCCAGATGGACCTCCACAACCCTTTTTGCCCTCGATTTTTCTGTCTCACGGGCAACAATCCCGATAATATTCTGAACAATTGATAGTTCATGCATGATCAACAAGCCTGGTTATTTACCTGTAACTTTTCTGGCAGCAGCAATTGTGACCTGCCCCAATGCAAGACCCCCATCGTTAGCAGGAACCTGATTATGAAAATATACGAAAAATTTCTCAGATGACAAGCGGGTAATTATATATTCAGAAAGATATTTGTTCTGGAAAGTTCCCCCTGAAAGTACTACTGTATACAATCCTGTTATTTTGCTGATTTTTTTAACTGCCTCAACAACAGCTCTTCCTACGGTGTTATGAAATACAGAAGATATGTAACCGGCAGACCTGCCTTTTGCAATATCGATCAGTATCCCATTAATCGTTTTGCTGAAAGATATTTCTTCATCAACAATGTCAAAATCATAACAGGATGATATTCCACTGCTGATAGCCGATTCAAGCAGCATTGGAGCTTCAGCATGGTAGGAGTTGTGTAAACAAATACCGGTAATGGCTGCCACGGCGTCAAACAGACGGCCTGCACTCGAATAGAGGAATGTATTGACCTGTTTTGTTAAGAGTTGACGGTAAGTTGAGATCGTTTTTTCGCCCAACTCATTTATTTTAAGTACACCTGGCCTTTCTGATGTATCCCCTGCATATTTCTGAAGATACGATATCCCTGACCTCCATGGTTCCTCCGATACTTTGTCCCCTCCTGAAATGGGAACATATTCAAAATGCATTACTCTTTCAAAATCAGCCAGGCTGGCAGTCATAAATTCCCCACCCCATATATTCCCGTCGCTTCCTAGACCAACTCCGTCGAGAGCCACACCAATAACTTTTTCATCAACACCATTCTCAGCCATGCAGGATGCAATGTGAGCGTGATGATGTTGCACATATTCAACCGCGACATTTTGTTCACGGGCAATCTGGTCCGCAAAAGAGGATGACAGGTAATCGGGATGCATGTCTCTGCAGATCACTTCAGGACGGAACCGGAACATTTCTGAGAACCTTTCGTATGAGGTTTTATAGAAGTCCAGTGTGGAGGAGTTCTTCAGATCACCTATGTGCTGGCTTAGTATTACCTGTTTACCCTTACCTATAGCGAAACAATTTGTAAGCTCGGCTCCGGCCCCGAAAATACCTTCCGTTTTTATTTTAAGTGTTACAGGTGCAGGTGCATAGCCTCTGGATCTTCGTATGATAAATTCCCTGTTCTTGATTATTCTGGTTACGGAATCATCAGTCCTGTTGTATATATCACGGTTATAGGTAATTACTGCTTTAGCCAGCCATGGAATCAGGGACAGGGCAACCTGGTCGTCAATTATAACAGGTTCATCTGAAAAATTGGCGCTTGTAAAGAGAATGGTACCTGTTTTCAGTTTTTGAAAAAGGAGGTAGTGAAATGGCATATATGGCAATATCACGCCAACCGTATTAAGACCATTTGACACTGATGACGCAAGTATGTTTCTGCTTTCAAGCAGTACCACCGGTCTTTTCCATGATGTCATTAAATCTTTTTCATTATCACTTAGAATTGCTATTTTATTAACTTCCCGAATATCCCTGCACATAACAGCAAATGGTTTTCCTTCCCTCAATTTGGTTATCCTCAGGCCTGTTATGGTTTTTTCATTGTATGCATCGCATACCAGGTGATAGCCTCCTGTCCCTTTAAGAGCTATAACCTTTCCGCTTTCGATTATGCCGGATGCCTGTGATGTAATGAGATCTATCCTGTTTTCACTCTTGCTTTGGTAATGGATCGTGTAGACCGGTCCGCAATTATTACAGGCAACAGGTTGTGCATGAAAACGCCTGTCGTTGATATCCTTATATTCGCTGTCGCATTTTTCGCACATCGTAAACCCGGCCATGGTGGTCATGCTTCGGTCATACGGCACACCTTTGATTATTGAAAATCTTGGTCCGCAATTGGTGCAGTTTATCAGTGGATATCCTATCCTATGCTCCTGTAGTTCCATGTCTCTGAGGCAGTCATCACATACGGCAATGTCAGGACTTATACTGGTTATTTCCCGGGAAACATTTTCACTTTTTATAATTGAGAAACCCGGGAATTCTTTAAATTCTGTTATCTCAACAGATATTGAATCAATCCTCGAATGCAGTGGGGCCAGGGTTTTAATATTGCCTATAAAATTATCAAGTCCCCCGGGATCAGTGTTTACAAAAATGAACACCCCGTTGTTACGGTTCTCTACACTCCCGGCCAGGCTCAGGGAATTGGCAAGCCTGTAGACAAAGGGTCTGAAGCCAACACCCTGAACGAGACCCTCGATCTGTATCCTGTATGTGTTCATTACAAATCCTATTCTATTACATTGGTTTGTGAATGATAGTGAGACCATCCCGAAGGGGAAGGAGCACCTGTTCTATTCTGTTGTCATTCCTTATCATCTCATTAAATTCTATAATTCCGCGTGTCTGCTGATCTGTGGAATCAGGTTGCATGGCTTCACCTCCCCAGAGGGTGTTATCAGCAAGAATAAATCCGCCGGGCCTCACTTTTTCGAAAACTTGCCTGAAGTAGCCGGTATATTCCCGTTTATCACCATCGATGAACACCAGGTCGAACAGATGGTCCAGTGCGGGTATTATTTCCAGGGCGTTTCCCGTAAGCTGGGTAATATGCGATTCCACTCCGGCTTTTACAAAGTAGTCCCGGGCAAATTCAGTCAGCTCATCATTTAATTCAATGGTGATCATTTGCCCTCCTGGTCCAAGCCCTTTTGCAAGACATATTGCCGAATAGCCGGTGAAAGTACCTATCTCCAGGATATTTTCAGGTTTGATCATCCTCGATATAAACTCAAGGAACTTTCCCTGGGGATGTCCTGTTGCCATATTCGGATTTACAAACCTGATATGTGTCTGCCTGTTGAGATCTTCAAGTATGGTATCCTCAGGCGTTGTGTTGTGAAGGAGGAATTGTTCCAGTTTATTGGTCATGGTGGGTAGAATTAGTCAGAAGTCAGGAGTCCGAAGACCGAAGTAAGAAGTTGGCAGTTGACAGTTG
>CAYQBZ010000065.1:0-12094 GCA_964415855.1 uncultured Rikenellaceae bacterium | reverse complement strand
TGATCTGGTAGATACATTTCTATCCGACGACCTGGTCGGCAGCCAGATAAATATTCCTGAGGTTCAGCGGGAAAAATACCTGAATAATTTCCTTAATTACCAGGTTCACATAGCCACTAACCTGAGTGGGGTTCTTACTCCGGACTCATACGAGGAATATTCTATGGTCGGAGGATTCAATGCTCTTAAAAAGTGTCTCATGGAAGTGGACCGTGACAGGATAGTCGATGTCATTATACAAAGCGGATTAAGAGGCAGAGGCGGTGCCGGATTTCCTACAGGCAGGAAATGGAAGATATCGATGACAGCACCCGGAGACTACAAGTATGTCGTGTGTAACGGGGATGAGGGAGATCCCGGAGCATTTATGGACAGAATGCTGCTCGAATCATTTCCCTTCAGGATAATAGAAGGGATGATCATTGCTGGCTATGTAACAGGTGCAAAAGAAGGTATTTTCTATATCAGGGCTGAATATCCGCTTGCCGTTACCAGGGTAAGAAAAGCTCTTGAAAAATGCTATGAAAAAGGTATACTGGGAAACAATATCTGCAACTCTGATTTCTCGTTCAATATATCAATTTTTGAAGGTGCAGGTGCCTTTGTATGCGGCGAAGAGACTGCTTTGATCGCCTCTCTTGAGGGTAAGCGCGGAACGCCCCATATCAGGCCACCATATCCGGCCGTAAAAGGTTTCAGGGGAAGGCCAACGCTTGTTAACAACGTTGAGACGCTTTCCCTGATACCCTGGATTATTGAGAATGGTGCCGCGGCCTTTAATGAAATAGGTACAGAAAAGAGTAAAGGAACAAAGGTTTTTGCACTCGCGGGAAAGATCTCCAAAGGAGGCCTTATTGAAGTGCCTATGGGGATCACAATACGCGAAATAGTAGAAAAAATTGGTAACGGCGTTGCACCCGGGAGACAGTTTAAGGCAGTTCAGATAGGCGGACCATCAGGAGGATGTATTCCTGCAAGTAAATCAGATATACCAATTGATTATGAGCAGCTTACTGAAATGGGCGCCATGATGGGTTCAGGAGGTATGGTGGTTCTCGACGATAGCGACTGCATGGTTGATATGGCAAAGTACTTTCTTACTTTCACCCATAAACAGTCGTGCGGAAAGTGCACATTCTGCAGGGTAGGTACTAAACAGATGTTGAATATACTCACCAGATTAAGCGAGGGTAATGCTGAGATGAGCGACATTGAAGAACTTGAAAACCTGTGTAAATCGGTCAAAGATGGCAGCTTGTGCGGTCTTGGAAAAACATCTCCTAACCCTGTTCTAACGGGATTGAAATATTTCAAAGATGAATATGAAGCTCATACAAGAGGTATTTGTCCTGCTAAAAAATGCCAGGCACTGCTACAATATGTTATCACAGATAGCTGTACGGGGTGTACAAAATGTTCCCAGGATTGCCCTGTCGATGCAATCCCTTTCAAACCTTATGAAAAACATGAGATAGATCAGCTATTATGCACAAAATGTGATAATTGTAGGATTGTCTGTCCTGAAGGTTCAATTGAAATTGTTAATATCAATGATAAGGATAAAAATAAATAACAGGGATTTTGAGGCTCCCGGGGAAAGCACAATCCTCGAGGTTGCCAGGGAGGCAGGTTTCAATATTCCCACACTTTGCCATAATGATAAGCTTCCTCATTATTCATCATGCATGGTTTGTATGGTAAAAGACAATAATACAGGTAATTATCTGCCATCATGTTCAGCATTGGTTAAAGATAACATGGATATCGATATTTCCGGTGCAGAGGTAATTTCACTGAGAACAAAGGCCATTGAGCTTCTCTTGTCGGAACACAGGGCAGAATGCGAAGCTCCCTGCAGGGTGGTATGTCCTGCAGGATACAAAATACCTTTAATGAACAGGCTTATTGCAGCAGGAAAGTATGATGAAGCCATTGAGCTTTCTGCTTCGGAATCAACTTTCTCCTCACTTGCATGTTTAAATTGTGCCGGATATTGTGAAAATGCATGCCGCAGGAAGAAAGTTGATATACCTGTTTCGATAAGGAATATGCACCTTTTCGTTTTTCATCATACCGGGGGCAAAGGCACAATGGACGAAACTACTGATAGTAATGGCAGTTCAGTTTCAGGTAAGGGTGCAAAGCAGGAAAAGGTTGTAAAAAGGTTTTCTTCGCGGATCGGAAGACTTGATGATTCGGATTTAAAGGAATGGTTAAAGGAATGTGGGGGCAGCGGAAAACGATCACGGGATATAACTGACTTTGATTCTGCTGTTTACGAAGCAGAAAGCTGTATGCATTGCGATTGCCGGGCACTTGATAACTGCAGGCTGAGAGAGCTTTCTGAGGAATACTCCGTAAAGGATCCGCGAGGAAAGCTGGTAAATGCTCCCATTGAAAAAAAGATAAATAGCAAGACCGGCCTGATTTTTGAGAATGCAAAATGTATTAAATGCGGACTTTGTGTAAGACTATGCGAAGAATCGCCCGGTGAACCTGCTTTATGCTTCATTAACAGGGGATTTGTAAGTATTATCTCAGAGCCGCTGGGAGAAGAATTTGACAACATACTGACAACCTTAAGTAAAGAGGTTGTTGAAATATGCCCGACGGGAGCTTTAAGCTTTTTGAAAGATGATATAAATTGAACCTTAACTACTTAATGAAAATTTTTCTTATATTAACGTTTTTGCTTACGGGTCTTATGGCTTCTGATGCCCAGGTCCCGGATAACGACTGGCCTCTTTTCAGGGGCAATGCTGATCTGTCCGGGAGATATGGAGCTGAATTACCCGATTCACCGCAGCTTTTGTGGAGCGTTTCGTCAGGAGTACGGACAAAATCATCTCCTGTAATAAGCAATGGCATAATATATTTCGGTAATGACCATGGTACGCTGAATGCAGTGGGACCGGACGGGAAAATAAAATGGAAGTTTGAGGCCGGCAGTGCAATTGAGGCTGCTCCCCTTGTTTTCAGCAACAAAGTCATATTCGGTTCTAACGATGGTGTATTAAGAGCCGTTGACAAGGTTTCAGGGAAGCTGCTGTGGTCATATACGACAGATAACCAGATTGCAGGATCAGCTAATTACTGGAGTTCCGGAAATAAAACAGGTATTGTGGTTGGAAGCTATGACTATTACCTGCATTGCATTGATCCGGCAAATGGCAGGTCGCTATGGAAAATAGAAACTGATAACTACGTAAACGGAACTCCTGCCATTAAGGATGGGCAGATAGTATTTGGCGGCTGCGATGGGATAATACGGATAGTGGATCCACTTACCGGCAGACAGAAGGACACAATTGAGATCGGTATTTATATTGCCTCCTCTCCTTCCCTTTCGTTGGAATATGCATACCTTGGGGATTATGACGGTAATATCTATTGCGTAAACATCAGGACAAAAAAGAGAAGCTGGCAAATATCCGGGGGCGACGAAGCTGGTGCCATAATGGCTATTCCGGCTGTTGGCCTTAACAAAGTTGTTATAGGAAGTGAAGATAAGAACCTTTACTGCTATAATAGTGTCAATGGTAACCTGCTCTGGAAATTCAGGACAAACGGACGGGTAACAGGTTCAGCTGTAATTACATCAACAAAAGTGCTTTTCACAAGTATGGATGGAAATGTTTATATTGCAGGATTGGCAAACGGAAACAGACTTTGGAGTTTCAATGCAGGAACACCTGTAAGCACTTCACCAGCTGTTGTGAAAGGGAGATTTTACATCCTGTCCGACGACGGCAGATTACTATGCTTTGGCAATTAGTAAGATAAGAATAATAAATCTGTGGAGCTTTGTGCATCCACCTTGTTACTCTGTGTTGGTTCTTTCATTGGCAGTATCTGGTTACGCAGTGACCTGTAAGAGAGCAATTAAAGAAAAGTATGAAAATAGTATACCTGATTACGGGTTCCGGTGGCTCATTTTATTGTGGTAATTGCTATCGCGATATGATCTACCTGAGGGCAATAAGAAAGGTGCCGGGAATTGATGCAACAGCCATACCGTTATATCTTCCGCCTGATGAGGTGTCTGAAACGGGCCTGGATAAAAATGTTTTTTTCGGTGCTATTTCCATGTACCTGAGGGAGAAGGTCCCGTTCCTGAAAAACATGCCTGTCTTCCTGGATAAGATATTTGACTCGGCTCCCCTTCTGAAAATGGCAGCACATCGCGCCGGAACAACAAGGACAGAAGGTCTTGAGGATATGACACTTAACATGATAAAAGGAGAGAATGCCTTCCCGGAAAAAGAGCTCATACGCCTTGTAAATTATCTGAACAGGGATGGCAAACCTGACATTATTCATCTTTCAAATGCCCTGGTAATAGGACTTGCCAGGCAACTGAAGAGGAAAATGGATGTGAAACTTGTCTGCTCCATTCTTAATGAGGATGACTGGATTAACGAAATGGCTGAACCGTACCAGTCAAATTCCTGGAAACTTATCGCCAGGGAAGCTTCAAATGTAGATGTCTTCCTTACTCCCAGCAGGTATTATAAAGAATTCTTCATATCAAAAACAGGCCTATCTGATAAGAACTTCCGTATCGTCCCTCTCGGGCTCGATCCTAGCGACCTGACTGATGTGAGAAAAAATGCTCTTTACCCTTCCATCGGATATTTCTGCCGGGTAAATTCACATAATGGCTTCGACAAGCTGGTGGATGCCTTTATAGAACTTAAAAATGATGAAAGCCTGCAGGCACTTACGCTTCATGTTTCCGGAGGATATACCGGGGATGACAAACCATTTATCGCTGATCAGATCAAAAAGATCAAAGAGGCCGGCCTGAAAAGTTTTATTAAAATATATCCTGAATTTCATGGCAACAGTAAACAGGATTTCTTCAGTAATATTGATCTTATGAGTGTCCCTGTCCGGAAGCATGACGGTTACGGCCTGTACGTGCTTGAAGCTAATGCAGCAGGGATACCGGTTGTCCAGCCTGCAACAGGGGCGTTCCCTGAGATAATAGAAATGACCGGTGGCGGAATAACCTATTCCCCCGACACAATCGGGGATCTGGTATTTGCAATTAAAAAAGCATTGAACGATCCGTCGTTACGTGAAAAACTGTCTGTTACCGGAAAAGAAAAAGTACTTAAGGATTTTTCGCTCGACAGGATGGCATCAGGTCTTTCTGAAGTATATGGTCAAATTTTTAAACAGTAGTTATGCTTGAAATAAATAAGATTTCTAAATCATTCATGCAGAGAGGATTAGTCCTTGATGAGCTGTCTCTTGAAGTTAAAAAAGGGGATTCAATTGCCATTATGGGACCATCCGGATCAGGAAAAACAACTCTGATGAATATTATCGGGTTACTTGACAAACCTGACAAGGGTACAATAACTTTCAATGGTGCTTCAATTGCAGAATTTAAGGAAGACGAGGCATCGGAATACAGGAACAGGCACATTGGCTTTGTCTTCCAGGATCATTTGCTGTTACCTCATTTAACAGTACTTGAAAATATCAGTCTGCCACTCCTGGCCTCAAAACATACCGCTGATGAAATTGCTGAAAGGGAAAGTCATATCACGGATCTCATGAACAGGATAGGAATCAGTGATCTCGCAGGAAAGTATCCTTTCCGCATTTCCGGGGGAGAGGCTCAGCGTGTGGCACTTGTAAGGGCACTGGCAAACAATCCTTCATTATTACTGGCCGATGAACCCACAGGATCACTTGATGAGAAGAATTCTGACATCCTCGGCGACCTCCTGATTGAAATGAACCGTGACCTGGGCATAACACTTGTTGTTGCCACACATTCATCTGCCCTGGCAAAAAAAATGTCAGTATTAATGAAGCTGGGTAAGGGCAAATTACATCCTGAACAGTAGTGAAAAAAACGATCTTATGGTACCAGGGATTTTTCATATTGTAATACGGTCGGTCAGACACTCTAAAAGGCAGGTTATTTACCAGTTATTAATAATAGCATTATTATCTGCTGTAATAACCGGATCGCTCCTTACAGGGGAATCAGTACGTAACAGCCTTAAAAAAACAGCATCAGAACGCCTGGGGAACACAAGTGTGGTTGTAAGTTCCGGGCTCAGGTTTTTTGATATATCACTGGCTGAAAGACTGAAGGAAAGCAAAGGAATAAAATGTACCGGCTTGCTCGAATTAAGAGGATTCAGCCAGAGCCTTAAGTCACAAAAAGAAGCACCCAACACGAATATTTATGCTGTGGCCGGTGACTTTTTTGAATTTCATGATATTGATAGTGTAAGCCTGAAACAGGGAGAAATTGCTGTTAATGGCAGGCTGGCAGAAAATCTTGGGATCATCCCCGGTGATGAACTTATCATAAGGTTTAATGAACTTACTGACATACCTGCCGATGCTCCGTTTGCACCCGCGAAAGAAAGTGGCAAATCATCTGCAGTATTGAAAGTTGTAAGTATACTTGAACCGGCGGAAATAGGAAACTTTTCTCTCTCGATAAGTCAGATAACGCCAATGAATATTTTCATGAACCTGTCTGATCTTGAGCAAATTACCGGTCAATCCGGAAAGATCAACAGGCTACTGACCAGCACCGGCGAAAGCTATAATACTGATGATATACATAATATTCTTACATCGGTACTGAAACCGGCCGATATAGGTATTACACTCAGGTTATCAGATGCAGCACAACAATATGAACTTGTTTCTGACAGGATTTTCATCGACAATTCCCTGTTGAAAGAAATTGAAGATGCAGTTTCAGGTGCAGCACCGGTATTAACGTACCTTGGGAACCGTTTTGTATCATCATCCGGTTCAACCCCCTACTCTTTTGTGTCTGCCCTGCCTTCATCCGTCTATCCTGAAATTACAAGTGGAAATGACATGGTCATCAACAGGTGGCTTGCTGAGGACCTGAAAGCCTCTGCCGGCGATACCGTTAAAATGTTCTGGTATTCTCCTGATTCACTTAATAAACTCATTGAAAGAAGCCGCTCGTTTATAGTGCGTAAGATAGTGAATATTGCCGGAATATGGTCCGATTCCCTGCTTATGCCGGCTTTCCCGGGCATTTCAGGCAGTGAATCATGTTCTGACTGGGATGCCGGTGTTCCGATTAAGATGGATGAGATACGTCGTAAGGATGAAGATTACTGGAACAGGTACAGGGGTACTCCAAAGGCATTCATAAATTATGATGAAGGAGCAGAGATTTGGGGAAATAACTGGGGTCCTGCCACTTCTGTTCGCTTCCCGGCCGGAGTAACAGCTAAGGAAATTGAAGCTAAGCTGGCAGGTTCACTTGATCCGTACAGATCAGGCTTCGTTATTACTGATATTGCCGGGGAGTCAGTAAAGGCTGCAAATGAAAGTGTAGATTTCAGTTCCCTGTTCCTTAGTCTGGGATTCTTCCTCATACTGGCATCACTCGTTCTTTTATCCTTTGCCGTTACCTCCTATTTTGACTCAAAGAGAGGCCAGGTAAGTACATTGTTTGCCCTTGGATTTAAAAACAGGTGGATAAAACGTCTTTTACTGCTCGAATCAGGATTCATTATCCTTCTTGCCGGTGCTTCAGGAGCCTTTGCAGGATACCCTGTTAATATCATTATTACCCGGGCCCTTAATTCAGTTTGGAAAGGTGCTGTCCAGACAAATACCCTTGAGGCGTTTTTTAGTATTCTGCCTGTTTTAACTGGCTTTGCGGTAACGGTAATTACAGCCGGGATACTTGTAGCTGTAAAAATAAACAGTTACCTAAAAAAACTGGGACGTAAGGAAAAGGAGATACACCAGGTACACTCTCCTGGCCTGAACCTTTCCTTGCTGGCTGTATCATCAGCGCTTACCATCCTGTTTTTTTCCCTCTCTTTCATATTAAGCCGGCAGGAACTTTCCATGTCGTTTGCTTCCGGTACAATGCTGCTCATCTCATTGGTTATTTTCTGGCGACAGTATTTCCTTGGACCGCTCTTCAGGAAGTCAGGGACCGGTAAGAAGCCTGGATTATCACGGCGTTATTATACCTTTTATCCATCGGAAGCAGTCACTCCGATCCTGTTTATTGCTGCAGGTATATTTGCAGTTTTCATTACGGGGGCTAACCGGATGAATTTTGATAAGGCCTATACAGAAAGATCAGGAGGCACAGGAGGATATCTGCTCTGGTGCGAGACCACCGTCCCTGTCAGGGAGGATCTCAACAGTCCTTCCGGAAGAAGAGTCACCGGGCTGGATGAGGATCAGCTGAGAGATATGAGATTTGTCCAGGGTAAACGTTCTGCAGGTAATGATGCCAGTTGCCTTAACCTCAATCATATAACCACACCTCCTCTGCTTGGAATTGATCCGGGTATATTTATTGAAAGAGGATCATTCTCTTTCTCAAAGTATCTGAAGGACAGCGGAGTTGAAAATCCGTGGCAGTTCCTTGATATCCCGGCTGAAAACAATACAATATATGGTATTGCGGACCAGACGGTCCTCGAATGGGGAATGAAGATAAAGATTGGTGATACACTGGTCCTGCGGAGCGAGAGCGGCCAGCCCCTCCGAATAATTATGGCTGCAGGACTTAAATCGTCGGTTTTTCAGGGCTATGTACTGGTAGGCATGAATAATTTTATTAAGTATTATCCGTCTGTTTCCGGTTCAGCGCTTATGCTCGTGGATGGTGATCCCGGGGCAATTGACATCTATAGAAATGCATTGAATGAGAGGCTTGCTCTTAACGGTATCACCATTGAACCTACCTCCGACCGCCTGGCGGCTTTTTATGAAGTCACCAATACGTATCTCTCAGTGTTTGGAGTGTTTGGTGCCTTTGGAATGATTATCGGTATAGCTGGATTAGGATTTATCCTCCTCAGGAACTATAACAAGCGTAAACGCGAATTTGCCCTGATGCTTGCAACTGGCTTTTCGCTGGATAAGATACGTCACCTGATCCTTTCGGAACAGATACTCATTCTGTTTGCAGGTGTAACAGCAGGTGTATCTTCAGCTGTGGTGGCAACCCTGCCGTCAGTAACGAATAATCCTGACATCCCCTGGAAGTTCCTGACAATAATGGTGGTAAGTGTATTTATTACGGGATTTGCCGTTCTGAGATTATCTGTCAGCAGTATAAAGTCCGGTTCACTGACAGCAACCATGAAGCAGGAATAATTACTTACTTATTTCCTTCCTATCGCAAACAGGTAGTTCTATCCCTCAATAATATCATATTGTCAGTTATCTCTGGGTCTGTCTGACAGATATCATTCTAACAGTTTTATTATATCCATGAGGAGAAGAGTAAATTTTGCTAAAACAAAATTTGACCGTTTAAACAATTTGGTCAGATTGATTGTTATATTTGACAAATTTTCATATGAAATGATTGAATCAGTATCTGAAAAAGGCACAAGGATCCTCCGGATAGTTGAGGCAGCTCAGAAGCTGTTTGGGATGTACGGGATTGAAAAGACCTCTATGCGTGAGATTGCTGCTGAGCTTGGATATTCAAAAGCATCATTATATTACTATTTCCCCGACAAAGAGAGCCTTTACAAGGCAGTAGTTGAGAAGGAGCAGGCAGAATTTATTAATAATGTTACAGAAGGTATCAGGAATGTACACGATCCGGAAAGTTCCCTGCACAAATTTGCTAAATCGAGACTTTCGTATTTTAAAACCTTATTAAATATCAGCAGGTTAAAACTTGAGGCATACTCAGATATCAAACCTGTTCTGAGGGATACGATACAGCAATTCAGGGAAAAGGAAAAGGAGATCATAGCCGGGATCATTGATAGCGGTCTGAGTAAGGGTATCTTTTTCATACACGATACTGATGCAACGGCGTCTTTGTATCTCGATTTGCTGAAAGGTCTGAGAATCTCTGTTATGAATGAAAAACGGACTCTTATAATTGAACAGGATGAATATGAAAGGCTTCTTGAAAAGACAATATCATTTACGGATATGTTTATCAAAGGGCTTAAATACAACGGATAATAATATTACATATTTGAATAATAGAAATTAACAAAGGTCAATTTTATGGAACCGGATTCAAAGAAAAATAAACTGAGAGTGTACATTCCTCTAGCCATAGTAGTACTTATTGTATTTGCAGGCGCCTGGTACTGGTACAGGGACTTTTCACGGTATATCACCACCGATGATGCCCATATTAATGCCGACAATGTGAATGTAGGTGCAAAGATCATGGGCAGGCTGGCTGTCCTGCATGCAGAAGAGGGAGATGTTGTTGAAAGGGGTGATCTTCTTGCCGAAATAGACAGTAATGATTTTTTAGCACAGAGAAACCAGGCCCTGTCGCAGCGATCCCAGTCGCAGGTAAATTTAACACAGGCAGAGGTAAAATATGCATCTGACCAGGCAAGCATAAAAGTACTGGTGATAAACCTTGAGAGAGCCGCCGGGGATCTTGACCGGGCCAAAAGCCAGTCGGATGGAGGTGTCATAACTCCTGAGCAGTTTGATCATATAAAGAAGGCTTACGAAACAGCCTTTGCACAGCTGGAGGCTGCAAAGGCCCAACTCCTGGTATCTAAATCAATGATTGCCAGTGCATCAGCTGCACTTGCAACTGCCGATGCGCAGATTAAGGTACTTGATTCGCAAATGAAGAACTTTCGTCTCTATGCACCGGCCGACGGTATTATTGCAAAACGATGGCTCCTTCCGGGAGACATTGTGCAGCCCGGACAGTCCGTATTCACCATGACACTCAACGGAAATATGTGGGTCGCAGCTTACCTTGAAGAGACAAAGATTGCTGACGTAAAAGAAGGACAGGATGTAAGATTTTCCATTGATGCATTCCCTGGTATCCGCTTTAGCGGAAAGGTATATCTTGTTGGTGCAAGTACTGCTTCCGTGTTTTCGTTAATTCCGGCAAATAATGCATCGGGTAACTTTACAAAGGTAACACAGCGTATACCTATCAGGATCTCCATTGAGGGCACTGAAAGCCAGAAAGATCTTTCCTCTTTCAATATTTTATCAGGAATGTCGGTAGTTATCAAGATCATTAAAAATCGGTAATGGCGCGCAGAAGGACACCATCGCACAGGATCCGCAACCTGATAAGAGACAGTAATCCGGGTTTCCATCCGAAGCACAAGTCATACAAGTGGTTCCTCCTCGCAAATGTGATGCTTGGAACCTTTATGGCAGTACTTGATGCCACGATAGTCAATGTCGGGTTGCCAAAGATCATGGCTTCCTTTGGCGTGGGACTCGATAAGATAGAATGGGTAATAACTGCGTATATGCTGGCAATGGCCGTGGCTCTTCCCACTTCAGGCTGGCTTGCCGATAAATTCGGCTACAAGAGACTCTATTTTATCGGATTATTCCTTTTCACACTTGGATCAATGCTGTGCGGACGATCCTCTGATGAGAATATGCTTATTTTATCAAGGATCATCCAGGGATTTGGGGCAGGGACCATTCAGCCGCTCGGGATGGCCATAATTTCCAGGGAATTTCCTCCGAACCAGCGGGGACTCGCACTTGGTTTCTGGGGAATAGCCGCGGCCGCATCAGTTTCTTTCGGACCACTTATCGGTGGTTTCCTTATCGATCGTTTCAGCTGGCCGCTGATTTTTGATGTTAATGTGCCTGTTGGAATTCTGGCAATGCTGTTCACAATAATAATACAGAGCGAATATATTAACAGGAAAACAAGAAAATTCGATATCGTAGGCTTCATTTCAGTAACCATCTTCCTGCCGCTGACGCTGTATACCCTCTCCCAGGGTAATGCGGCAACTAATTCATCAGGGTGGAATGCTCCCTATATACTTGCATATGGAGCAATAGCACTTATTGCCCTGGCAGTTTTCATTACCACTGAGTTGACAGTTAAAGAACCCCTGCTTGACCTGAGGCTTTTACTGAATCATAATTTCGGCATCGCAAATATTATCCTGGTAATTTTCAGCCTGGGTATGTTCGGAAGCACTTTTTTATTACCTGTGTATCTTCAGAATGCACTGGGTTATACAGCCCTGCAGTCCGGTGCTGTTTTTCTTCCTGTTGGCATAATACAGGGTATTACTGCACCTGTTGCAGGAAGGATATCTGACAGGATTAATCCTAAATT
>CAYQBZ010000064.1:995-12106 GCA_964415855.1 uncultured Rikenellaceae bacterium | reverse complement strand
TTAATAAGTGCGAATAAAACTCTTCCTCACACAATTTTTAATGACCTTTGTCATTAGTAATTCTTAAAAATAAGATAGGTATTACTGTTTCATAAATTTTTTTCAAAGAATGCAACCATTTATTTCATGGTTCTGTCTTAAAAGTGGCCTCAGTTTATGATGAGCGACCAGCAAATAATAGAAGGGTGCGCTAAACATGAGAGAAAGGCGCAACAGGTGCTGTACGATAAGTATTCACGTTTTCTGCTTGGTGTCTGTATGAGATATTCTAATGACAAAGCTGAGGCAGAGGATATTTTGCAGGACAGTTTTTTGAAGATATATTTCAACATTCAGGATTTTTCAGGGACAGGTTCTTTTACAGGCTGGTTAAGAAAGGTAGCAGTCAATACAGCTATTACCCATTATCACAAGAATCTTAAATTCAGATATCATGTTGATATTGAGGATTATGTATCGATTGAGACAGGAGTGTCGAGTTTTGAGGAAGATTTCTTTACATCCGAAGAACTTTACAGGGTGTTGAATGAGCTGCCGGCAGGTTACAGGATGGTATTTAACCTTTACGCGGTGGAAGGTTATAAGCATAAAGAGATTGCTGAAATACTTGGAATAGACACGAATACATCCAAATCACAGTACAGCAGGGCGAAAGCTGTTATAAGAGATAAGCTTGAGAAGCTGGCCAGGTTGAAGAGCAGTTATACTGAAGAAGGTATGATAAGGGAAAAGAAATAATAAATAAATATTTTGAAGGAAAAAGGACAGGATATGGATTTGAGGGAGTTATTCAGGCACAAGCTTGGTAATGCTGAACTTACACCGGATCCTTCGGTAGGTAGAAAGCTCATGCGCAGAGTAGCACTGAGGGAGTTTCTCCATTTTAATCCTGCCAGATTTAATATCTACTACCTGGGAGCTATCCTTGGCTCGCTGATATCTGCTGCAATACTTCTGTCCCCTGGTGATGGAAGTACTGACCAGGTCGCTCAACCCGGTTTTCCTGAAGGGACAGAACAATCTGAAGGAAGTCCGAATATTGATGTATATATAGCGGAACCTCAATCCGGGGCTCAGGACAATTCTGAGCCCGGTAGCAGGGCTTCCGGTGTTGTCAGGAATAACCGTTCTGATAATAGCCAGGTGACCAGGCAGGAAGACAGGACAGACAGAGTAAGTTCCCAGGCCAGTCAGGGTATTATGCCTGTCAATGTCAGTGATTCTTTCTCCAGGAAGGGTTTATTCGCTGAGTCAAATGCCGGAATGAACAAGCTACAGAGTGGATTCAAAGATAAAGAGCTACTGTTTGAATCTTCCGCAACGGAAGGATGTGCACCTCTGAAGGTTAGCTTTGATATTAAGCCTGATTCATTCGATTCCTGCAAATGGATCTTTGGCGACGGAGGCTATTCATATGATAAAAACCCGGAGTGGATATTTGACGTTGAAGGCAATTACAATGTTATCCTTTACATCTTTACTCGCGATGGCAGTAAAGCAATCTATGAAACAAATGTCTTGGTTCACCCGAGGCCTGTTGCCCGTTTTGAAATATCACCTGATAGAGCCCTCCTGGACCAGGATGAGATACGAGTTAATAACTATTCGACTAATGCTGTGAAATTCAGGTGGGATTTTGGAGATGGGAGTGGTTCACAGCTTTTTGAACCCCGGCACCGCTATTCAGATCCCGGGAGTTATGATATCAGTCTTATTGTAACTTCAGATTATGGCTGCTCCGATTCCGTTATTGTCAGAAATGCACTTTCCGGTTCAGCCTATTCCATAGATTTTCCAAATGCATTCATTCCAAACAACCAGGGTCCTTCAGGAGGGTACTATTCAACAAAGAGTGATGAAGCGGCCCAGGTATTCCATCCCGTTTCCGCCGGTGTTTCTGATTATCAGCTTAAGATCTTCAGCAAAATAGGGATTCTTATTTTTGAGAGCAATGATATTACACTGGGATGGGATGGCTATTTTAAAGGGCAGATTTGTGAACCGGGTGTATATATCTGGAAGGTCAGGGGAAATTTCCTCAACGGGGAACCATTTACAAAAATGGGTGATCTGACTCTTCTTAAACAATAATTGTAGAAAAGCCCCGTTATTATTTACGGAAAAAATTTCATTCAAGAGATTTTTTTGTTTTTCTAAGAATTTTAGGATGCCTGAAATCTGCCAGTTCCCCGACTCTCTACACCATAAATTTCGATAAATGTTAATGAAATTTAAATTCATTTCATTATTTTCGTGCATGTTAACCTAATGGTAGCGTTCCTGATGAAGAGGATTATATATTTAGTCGTACTGTCATTCATCATATTTTCAGATAGTTTTGGTCAGGATCCTACATTCTCCCAGTTTTATGCCAACGCCCTTTACCTCTCACCGTCATTTGCCGGGGCAACTGAGGAATACCGGTTTGCACTGAACTACAGGAACCAGTGGCCCGCTGTTCCCGGGGTGTTTCATACCTACAGTATTTCATTCGATAAGGCTATGCCCAACTTCAATTCCGGGATAGGTGTACTGGCAACTTATGACGTTGCAGGTTCGGGTAACCTGAGTACTACTAACATAGGTCTTCTTTATTCATATGATTTCAATATTAACAGGGAATGGCATGTAAGACCCGGGATTAATTTCAAATTTTATTACCTGGGACTGGATATCTATAAGCTTATCTTCAACAGTCAGATAACAGGGAGCGGTACCTCACCTTCTGTCACGCCGCCTCCGTTTGATAATGTAGCCGATGTGGATTTTGCAACATCAGCCCTCGTATATAATTCAAGTATATGGGCAGGAATCACACTTGACCACCTGCTTAAACCAAATACATCTTTTTATGGCGATGATGCCACCGTTCCTGTGAAGCTGAATATTTTCGGGGGTGCACAGATACTGAACAAGACCAGGCTGAGGCAAAAATTGCAGGAGGTTCTTTCGGTTGCCATGAACTTTCAGAAACAGGGTAAGTTTTATCAGTCTGATATTGGGGTATATTACTATAAAGATCCTTTGATATTCGGATTATGGTATCGCGGCATACCTTTAGTAACGTCGCAGGCAGGTGATGCCATAATAGGATTGATAGGCATTAAAACCAGCCAGCTGCATATAGGCTACAGCTACGATTTTACAATCTCAAATCTTATCAGTTCAACTGCAGGTGCACATGAGATTTCGCTGGTCTATGAATTCAGTAACATATCGATTGGCCAGCAACGCAGAAGGTACAGGGCAATACCATGTCCTGAGTTCTGACACCTTCATAAGAGTATTCTGGAAGCCATAATTTGTTTGAGACCTTAAAACCTGCCTTAGGTTTCATCTCTCCGGCTAAAATTTGTAATTGAGTTATTCCCATTTATTTATTTGCTTATATTTGCGCCATAATAATGTCTAATAAATTTTGATTTACGATGAAGAAGCTTTCCCTTGTATTGTATATTGTCCTTTTTGCGGCTGTAATTGGTTTGTATGTAATGCACTTTACCGGCGGTAAAAGGCATGCAAATACTGAAACGCCCGGAAAGGTCACTGATAGTATCCCCGGACACGGTATTGCCTACATTGATATTGATACGGTTATTTTCAATTTCGATATGTTTTTCGACAGGAGAAATGACCTTCTGGAGAAGCAGAAGAGTGCTGAGGCAGAGCTGAATTCAAAAGGCACAGCCTACGAGAGAGGAGCCAAAGACTACCAGGATAAAGTAAATAAGGGTCTTGTAACAAGAGCCACGGCAGCACAAATGGAACAGGCATTATTGCAACAGCAGCAGGATCTTGTTGCACTGCGCGACAAGCTGCAATCAGATCTGATGGAGGAAGAGCAGGTAATGAACCGCCAGATAATTGAATATATCACCCGCTTTCTTGAGGAAAATAAAGCCGATTATAACTATCAGTACATATTCGGTAAGAGTTTTGGAAGCGTGGTTCTGTATAGTGATTCAACACTTGATATAACTCAGCATGTCCTTGAAGCCATCAACCGGAAGTATAAGGCTGAGAAAAAATAACATCCGATGGGTTTTGCCTCAAGCTACCTTGAAAGCAGGGCATTATTTGGCGAAATAATCAATGAGGCACCTGATGATAATACCGGCATAATAGTAGTAGTACCTGCTTACAATGAACCGGGTATAACATTTCTGCTTGATTCTCTTGCAAGATGCAGTGAACCAGCCTGTAAGGTCGAAGTATTTGTCATAATAAATGCACCGGCCGGAGCCTCCGAGGAGAGTATTGTCAATAATCAGATAACATACGGGAACATAGAAAGCTGGAAGAGCAAAAACAGAAGTTGTTTTTACAGGCTTTTTATTTTTAATACAGGTACTCATACTGACAGGGACCGGGGAGTTGGTCATGCCAGGAAAGCAGGGATGGATGAGGCTGTTAGGCGTTTCAGCTTTATTAATAATCCTGAAGGAACGATTGTGAGTCTGGATGCCGATTGCCAGGTTGAAGAGAACTATTTTGTGGCACTCAGCAATGAACTACTTAAAAAACGCGACCGTACTGCATGCTCAATATACTTTGAACATCCGTTGTCAGGTGATGAATTCCCTCCCGCGATTTATAATTATATTACCCTTTATGAGTTACATCTGAGGTACCTGTACCAGGGACTTGTTCTTACAGGATTTCCGTATGCTTTTCATACGGTAGGATCCGCTATGGCAGTCAAAGCTCTGCGTTACATTAAAGCGGGAGGGATGAACAGGCGTAAGGCTGGCGAGGATTTTTATTTTATTCAGAAGCTGTTACAAGACGGGGGCTATTTTTATCTTTCATCGACAACAGTATATCCTTCGCCAAGGGCCTCATCCAGGGTGCCTTTCGGAACAGGTGCCTCGATAGGTAAGCTTGCCTCCCTCGGTATGCCGGATTTCTATTCATATAACCTGCTCGCATTTGAGGAGCTGAGGACTATGTTCACAATGATTGAGAAACTATTTCATTCTCAACCTGGTGAACTGCCGGAATTATATAGAATGATACCCGGGGGGCTTAAGTGTTCGGTCAGTTATGAGGAATGGGCTCATAAACTTACTGAGATAAAGAACAATACAGCAGGTGATGTCTCATTTAAAAAAAGATTTTTCGCGTGGTTCAACCTGTTCAGGATTGTCAAATACCTTAATAATGTCCATGCGGGGTATTTTGAAAAGAAGAAGGTTGAAGTTTCTGCCTGTGAATTACTTGAGACTATCGGGATAAAACTGGGCTCCTCTGATCCTGCTGAACTCCTTCACTATTACAGAAAGATGGAAAGGCCATTTTAATTAGTCTTCCTGGTAATCTTCCTGTCTTCCTGTGGTGTAAGAACAATAAACAGGTCTTCATCAGGTTTTTTCATATGGTACTGTTCCCTGGCAAATTTCTCAAGATTACGGTTATCGGTCTTCAGTTCATGCAGTTTCTGCCTGTCGGATTCGATGCGCCTTGTATAATACTCCTTATCGGTGCTTAGTTTGTGTAACTCCCTCATCTCCCTGTATCGTGCCATTAGGTTGTTTGAATCGATGAGTAAAATCCAGAGAAGGAATATTATTGCAGTCAGAAGGTATTTATTTCTGAGGACCGGAGGGATCTTATCTATGTATCTGAACCTGATCATTCTTATACAAACCTACAACATTTTTTTCAACCTCCGCTCATAAGATACAACATTTGAACGTTATCACCATTCTGAATATAAGTGGAATTATACTTTTCCCTTGGTATTAACAGCCCGTTAATTTTAATAATTTTCAGTTTGAAGGAGAACTTTTTCAGAGCGATCATTTCATCAATACTTAATGAATCCCTGTTGAACTCTTCTTCCCTGTTATTGAGTAATATCTTCATCAAAGCAATATTATGTTCTTTTCAGGTTCATAAGAATTTCAATAACAATATTTGCCTGCATATTTGCAACTATGCCAACACGTGGAGCCATTGGCGGGAAATCGTCAGATATTTCTGATGATTCATCACCACATACATAAAGGGTATCATCAATTTTCCTCGATATCAGGCTATCATTTCTTCCCCATCCTGCCATCCCGGATCCGACTACGAGGGGAATACCCGGCATCTTGAACTGGACAGTTTCGACCAGCATCTCTTTCATGTCGGAACCGTCAAATGCTTCCACTATAACATTACAGCCTGAAAAGATCTCCGGGATATTGCTCCTGTCGAGTCTTTTCTGGTGAATGATCACAAAGACATCGGGATTTATGCGTGAAATATTCTCTTTCAATGCAACGGTCTTGATCATACCTGTCTGGTCGCTAAAATAGTATTGCCTGTTGAGGTTAGCTTCTTCAACAACATCAAAATCAGACAGAACAAGTGTTCCAACACCACTTCTTGCCAGGGCAACGGCACAATTTGATCCGAGCCCTCCTGCTCCTGCAATTCCAACCCTGAATTTTGATAGATGAGACTTGATTTCAGAGTATCTCATTGTTATATTTATTTTCCTGCACCAATCGTGATACTGTCAAGGGCAATCTCCCAGATCAGCGGTGTATAGCCAGGTATCACTCCAAAGATACCCTTTCTTCCATAGGCCAGGCTTGAAGGCGTGAGCAGCAATGCTTTACCCCCTTCTTTCATGTATCTTAATCCTTCATCAACCCCGCTTACTATAGAATTTGATCCCACGAAATATGCTAAAGGATTTGAGACAGTACTGACCGAGTCAAAGGCTACCCCGTTCAGGAACCTTCCGCTATATTTAAAGTATGCTGTGTCATTATCGACCGGCGATCTGCCTGTTCCGGTTACCACCTCAATATAATACAGACCGCTTGGTTTCAGGGAAATTATAGTATCGGGGACATTTTTTAAAAAATCCGAAATTTCCTGGCGCTCATTCTTTTCCCACATTTCATCTTTCAGGCAGCCTGTGCTAACTGTAATTATAACCAGGAATACCAGAAAACCAGATCTTTTCAGTTTCATTTCCGTATATATTTATGGGCGAAAGATACGAAGCTTTTAATTTCTTTTCAATATGTTTCACCTTATTTAAGAAACCTGATATTTGATTTTTTTCCGGTCTTTTACACCAAAACTGTGAAAAAAACTTCTATCAACTATGTGGTGACATATATTAAAGATTTCAGTTAACAGGGTATTGACTTAAGTCATACTCAACCATACTTAATTATTTTATCTTTGGTGAGACAAAAGACCGGCTAACTGATATATCTTTTTATTTATGGATATTGGACAAAATACTGAGCAACACAGGCTTATAAAGCGCTGGGATTACAACTGGACTCCCCTCAGCAGAGGTTATACTGATAAGATCCTGTATGTTAATGTTGGAACCCGGGAGATCAGGGAGAAAGATGTTCCACCCGTAATGAAGGAAAAATTCATTGGAGGCAAAGGTTATGGTCTCAGATTGCTATGGGATGCCACTGAACCTGGAACCTCCTGGGATGATCCCAGGAATGAAATTATTATTTCGTCAGGACCAATAGGGGGGATAACGCAATACTCAGGGACAGGTAAGTCGCTGGTTGTCAGTTTGTCACCTCAAACCGGGTCTGTGATGGACAGCAATGTCGGAGGATTCTTTGGTCCGTTCCTGAAATTTTCCGGGTTTGATGCCCTGGAATTACAGGGCAAGGCAGAAAGAGATATTATCGTTTTTATTGATGGAATAAATCACAGGGTTGAGATTTATGAGGCACCGGGTGCAGCCACAGACAGTCATCTTCTGGCAGAAGAGCTGACAGAACTTTTTGCTGATAACGATAATGAAAAGAAATCGATCGGTGTGGTATCGGCCGGTACAGCTGCCGAACATTCACTTATCGGTATGCTTAACTTCAGCTTCTATGATCCGAAACGGAAAAAAGTGAGACTGAAGCAGGCAGGCAGGGGTGGTATAGGAACCGTTTTCCGCAACAAGAAGATAAAGGCACTTGTCTGTAAAATACCAGGGGTCAAAGGCAATCTTAATAATGTGGTGGACCTTGATGCAATAATGGAGCGAGGCAGGAGGTTCAACAGGGAAATGAGAGAGCTTGATGATAAACAATGCCAGATGAAGCAGGCCGGGACGGCCCACCTGATGGAGATAATGAATGACCATGACCTGCTGCCGGTGATGAATTATAAATACGGCAGTCATCCCGACGCATACAGGATCGATTCATCAGTATGGAAAAGACATTTCACACAAAATATCCCTGACGGGTGCTGGATAGGCTGTAATATGTCATGCACCAAAGGAGTTGACGATTTTATTGTCAGGACCGGTCCGTATAAGGGACAAAAGGTGATCGTGGACGGCCCTGAGTATGAAAATGCTGCAGGACTGGGATCCAACTGCGGGATATTTGATCCGGAGTATATTATTGAGTCCAATTTCTATTGCGATACCTATGGGATATGTACCATTACATGGAGCACTGTCACTGCTTTTATTATGGAATGCTATGAAAATAGGATTCTTAACCGGGAAAGAACTGGAGGTCTTGACCTTCATTTCGGGAATGCTGATGCTGCCCTTGAATTGCTTCATCAACTGGCAAGAGGAGAGGGCTTTGGCAAGGTTGCAGGAACCGGCGTTCGTAAGATGAAAGAGTTGTTTGCTGCAAATGGCTGGGGCGATCCTGCTTTCCTGAATGATATCGGTATGGAAAATAAGGGGCTGGAATATTCCCAGTACATATCAAAAGAATCCCTTGCCCAGCAGGGAGGATTTGCCCTTACCAATAAGGGACCTCAGCATGATGAAGCATGGCTTATCTTCATGGACATGGTCAATAACCAGATACCAACCTTCGAAAATAAAGCCGAGGCCCTTCATTATTTTCCTATGTTCCGCACATGGTTCGGCCTGGTAGGTTTATGCAAACTTCCGTGGAATGATGTTGAACCGGAAAATAATGCCGAAACTGATGAACCTGCCAAGGTCCCTGAGCATGTAGATAATTATGTCACGATTTACAAAGCTGTTACAGGGCGGGAATTTGATAAAAAGAGGCTGGTGGAAGATTCTGAACGGGTTTATAATTTTCAGCGTATATTCAATCTCAGAAGAGGATTCGGTACCCGCATACACGACAGGCAGCCTTACAGGGCTGCAGGCCCGGTGACGCAGGAGGAGTATGAGTCGAGAGCTGAGCGCTATGATAAACAACTCAGGGAACTGGCAGGGTTCGATCCCTCCGGAAAACCTACATTCGAAAAACTGAAGGCATTGAGAAAATACCGTGAAGAGCAGTATGAGAAGCTTGTTGATGCTGTTTACCTTCGACGGGGATGGAACAAAAACGGAGTTCCCAGGATTGAATTCCTGAAAAAAATTGGGATGGACCTTCCTGAACTGGTTGAAGTTGTCAGGGACCACCAGTAATTTTCCAGGGAATTCTTCTTCTATTATATTTCTTAGCCTTAAATTTGCCGCTGTTAACTGAAGACAGGAGCTAATTACTAATATCTTTTAAACAATGTTATGCAAAAATTGCCAGATACTACCGGAGTTATAGCGGCCCCATTTGCGCCCATGCTGGAAGACGGATCGCTTAATACGGATATTATTGGTGAATATTACGAGTTTCTTCAAAATAACGGAGTAATTGGTGCTTTCATTAATGGGACAACAGGTGAGGGACCGTCATTATCACAGAAGGAAAAGAGGATTTTAACAGAGAGCTGGACAAAGATTTCTAAAGAGAGAAAAAGTCTTAAGATAATTAACCTTGTAGGTGGAACATCGTACCAGGAATGTATAGAAAATGCGATACATTCTTATGAATCAGGAGTATATGCGATTGCTATTGTGGCCCCATACTACTTTAAGATAAACAATGTTTCTCATCTTGCTGAATTCTGTACTCTTGTGGGGGAATCTGTACCCGGGTTACCTTTTTATTTCTATCATATACCATCAATGACAGGGGCAGATTTTCCGATGTATGATCTTTTAAGGCAGTTATCGGGAAGTCTCGGGAATTTTGCGGGTATAAAGTATACGAAGACGGATTACCTGGATTACCAGTCGTGTCTCAGTTATGAGAATGGAAAATTCGACCTGTTGTGGGGTAGCGATGAATGTATGCTCCCGGCTCTGGCTACTGGGGCGAAGGGTTTTGTCGGAAGCACTTATAATTATGCTGCACCGTTATATCATAAGCTTATATCAGCTTTTCAGGAAGGTGATCTGGTAAAAGCAAGGATATTGCAGCAAAAGTCAATCGATATTGTCAGGTTGCTCGATAAATACGGCGGGATATCAACAGGTAAGGCTTTTATGAGATATATCGGGCTCGATTGCGGAAAATTCAGGTTGCCTGTAAGTAATATGAACCAGGAGATGTATAGGAAATTTGAAAATGAAGTAAATGATTTAAAAATAAACGATCTCTTTTCCAGGATCTGAAACATATGAACTTAGAGTATTTAAAAATCAAGTTGAAGCTACTTCCGGTTGTTATTATAATTATTTTATCCGGTTGTTCAAATTATTCGTCAGGTAAGAAAAAGGAGGTCATAATCTTTCATGCAGGCAGTCTCTCAGTGCCTTTCAGCCAGCTAAAAACGGAATACGAGAAAATCCATCCGGATGTTGATATATTACTGGAAGCTGCCGGAAGCCTCGTCTGTGCAAGGAAAATAACCGAACTGAAAAAACCCTGCGATATCATAGCTTCAGCCGATTATTATGTGATAAGTGAATTGCTTGTCCCGCAATATACTCAGTGGAGCATCAGGTTTGCCACAAATGAGATTGTTGTTGCATACCACAAGAGATCAAGATATTCATCGGAAATAAATACAAAAAACTGGATCGATATCCTGTTACGCGATGATGTCATTTATTCACGCTCGGATCCTGATTCGGATCCTGGGGGATATAGGGCTGTCCTCACATTAATGCTGGCAGAACAATACTATGGGATTAAGGGTCTTACTGATAAAATGACATCAAAGAACCAGGAATACATCAGACCAAAAGAAGTGGATCTGATAGCCCTGATTGAGTCGAACAGCATTGATTATATGTTCCAGTATAAATCAGTTGCAATTCAGCACGGATTGGTTTACATTGAGTTGCCTGACGAAATAAATCTTTCGGATCCTTC
>CAYQBZ010000064.1:0-985 GCA_964415855.1 uncultured Rikenellaceae bacterium | reverse complement strand
CCTTCAAAAGCCTGGCTCTATAATTCTGTTTCCACATATGTTGTCGGCAGCAAACCGGGGACACATATCAAGGTGACGGGAGATTATATTAATTATAGCCTTACCATTCCGGACGGTGCACCTCACAGGGCTGATGCAATAGACTTTGTTTGTTTTATCCTGAGCGACAAAGGCATGGATATAATCAGGAAGAACGGGCAGAATCCTATCATACCGTTCGCGGGTGACGGGGAAGATGAGATTCCTTCAAGGATTTTGGAATATCTGCCAGATCAAAAATTGAATTAACCGTACCATGACCAAATATGGACCCTTTAGCTGGATAATGCTGATCTTGTCATCACTGGTTCTGCTCTTTCTTATAGCACCTCTTTTAGGATTGTTCATTCATACAGGTATTGATGAATTTTTTGAGACAGCAAATGACAAGGAGGTTCAGCAGAGTATCTGGCTCACCATCTGGGTGGCATTTTCTGCGACATTTTTCTTTGCTATTGCCGCAGTACCCTTTGCCTGGCTGCTTGCACGCAAGTCATTCCCGCTCAAGAGTGTTGTTCAGGGGATCATTGATCTGCCGGTAGTATTACCCCACACAGCAGCAGGTATTGCTTTGCTTGGATTTATCTCCCGCGATGGTCTGCTTGGGAAAGCAGCCTCACTGGCTGGGCTGAACCTGGTAAATAATCCTGCCGGTATTGCACTGGCTATGGCATTTGTCAGTCTGCCATTCCTTATCAACTCGGCACGAGATGGTTTTGTTGCTGTCCCGGAGAGGCTCGAAAAGGCGGCTCTTAATCTCGGGGCAAGCCGTTCCAGGGTTTTCTTCACGATATCTCTTCCCCTTGCCTGGAGAAGCATCATAACGGGATTTGTCATGATGTTTGCAAGGGGAATGAGCGAGTTTGGCGCCGTTGTCATAATAGCGTACCATCCAATGATTGCACCGGTACTTATTTACGACAGGTTCAGCTCATTCGGGCTTACG
>CAYQBZ010000063.1:0-12137 GCA_964415855.1 uncultured Rikenellaceae bacterium | reverse complement strand
GAGGTGCTTCATTCTCGAACCCAGAAAATTAGGCAACAGGGTATCGAGATCATTAGCAACCAGAAGATCGAAGTTGTGAAATAAGAGATAAAAAAAAAGTCTGATATTATAAAATTTATAGAAGAGAAATCCCCTGTTAAAGAGCAGCTTGAACCTCCTCGTCTTGAAAGGTATATCAGCCTTGCTGCAGGCATCTCCTGTTCTTCTTCCGACTAATGTTATATCGCAGTTTAAGCTGCTGACAGTATCAGCCATTTTCAGAACACGCTGATCGAAACATATACAGTTTGTAACTGAGAAGACAACCTTTGTTTTGCCTGTGATATTAGACATGGGGACAAATGTAGTCAATAATATGAGATGGTTGAAGGGATTGAAGGTGTACCGTCATACCCTACCACAAAGCGTGCCACAGGGCCCCGTCCCAGACCTTCAACTTGCTATCGTCCGAGTCGAAGTACATCATTCCGGGTACGGGTGACGATGGTGGACCGCTGCGGGGTTCCAGGATCATAGCATCCCGTACTGATGTCAGGGCATTCAACCTGAGATAATCATTATCAAATTCACCATAAATAAGCGCATCAACACTATTTGCACTACTATTTTCTATATATAACCGGTATGATGCTGTTTCATAACGACCCGCACCAAATCCGATATAAATGCTTGAATCACCAACTGCGTTACTTAATCCGGCATTATGTCCTAGAAAAACATTACCGCTACCAGTTGTATTATGGTATCCTGAATTAGTGCCAAGAAATACATTTCTGTTTCCCTCGGTGTTAAAGGGACCTGAAGCCCTGCCAACAAATGTATTTCTGAATCCTGCTGTATTAGCCTCACCAGCCCAGGTTCCAATAAAAACATTTGAATTTCCCGTACTGTTGTAATTTCCGGCTTCAGTTCCAATAAAGGTATTCTGTCCACCCGATGTGTTGAAATATCCGGCAGAATCACCCATGAAGAAATTATAGTTATCAGCACCCTTAATATTCAACCTTCCGTTAATAGTCACATTGGCATTAAAAAGCAGGAGATCGTTATCAAATTCACCGTAAATCAGAGCACCGGTGCTGTCATTCGCAGTATTCTCAATATAGAGCTTGTTGGAGCCTGTTTCATTTAATCCTGCCATAGAACCCAGAAAAACATTGAACTCACCATTAGATTCCTGTCCTGCATTATTTCCCACATATACATTATAACTCCCTGTTGTATTGTTCAATCCTGCATTTGAACCAATAAATGTATTACTGCCACCCTCGGTATTTCTGTGTCCGCTGTGTGTTCCAAGGGTAGTATTGAAATCGCCTGAAATATTATAATGAGCCGATTCATGACCGATAAATGTGTTGTGACTACCTTCAGTATTTTCATTACCTGTCCGGTTACCAAGAAATACGTTACCAATACCTGCATTATTATTAAACCCACTGTTATTACCTATGAAAATATTTGCATATGTTGTGTCACTGTATCGGCCGGCATCGGTTCCTAAGAATATATTATCGGATCCGGTTGTATTGTACAGACCTGCTGCCCTGCCTATCATAATATTATAGCTACCTGTTGTATTAGATGCACCTGCAAAATTTCCCATAAATACATTAACCACCCCTTCGGTATTTTCACTACCAGCAGCAGTTCCTACAAACACGTTCCGGTTTCCAATTGTATTTTCAGATCCTGCCCACATTCCAATGGCAATGTTTTGGAAGCCAGTTGTATTTTTCAACCCTGACATATTTCCGATGAACACATTCCTTACTCCGGATGTGTTTTCAAATCCTGCAGAATCACCAATGAAAATATTGTTATATCCGTCAGTATTCTTATAACCCGCCATGTAACCCAAAAACATGTTCTTATTTCCTGCCGTATTATTATAACCGGATTGATATCCAATAAATGAATTGTGCAAACCAGTAGTATTAGAGTACCCTGCTCCATCGCCTATAAAGTAATTTTCAGGTGTTAACTGAAGAAATAAAGATGGGTCCGTCTTGGATACGCCAAATCCGCCTATTGAAAATCCCCCTTTTGCACCTTTCACCTGTTCATTGACGTAAACCCTTGTACTATCACGTGTTACACGAAAATATTCCTGGCTGGGAGCCTTTACATCACCAAATCCCCCTATTGAAAATCCTCCTTTTTTTCCTTTTGTATTTTCATCAACATAGATCCTCACTCCCTCATCGTATACAACAAAAACTGGCTGTCCGTCCTTGTTCCTGACCTCAAAAAGGACAGAATCCGTGGATACTGCTTCCTGGGTTACCGAGAGTTTCTTCAGCGATCCGCTCAGCTCTCCCGCTGCCATCGAATACGGTACTGTCCAAAGCTGTGCCGTACCCATCGTCTGCCAGCCTTCGTAGTTGATCTCTGTCTTAATATATATTGGCGACACCGACCAGTCAATATCACTGAATTTATCCGGTCCTGAGATCCTTGTCCCGGTACCGATCACCAGGGAAAACAGACCCTGGTTATTTGGCGTGACGGAAGAGTGTTCCTCCTGCCAGAATACTGTTCCACCTGTGGATTCCGACTGGATTGTTATTCTAACAGGTAAGGAGGTAGTAATAGGAGTCTTATCATCCCTGGCTATAGCCTGGTAATTAAAGCCCTGCGGGACCTGGGATGAAACAAGATAAAAGACAAAAGTAGAAAGTACGGTCAGAACAAGTTTTGTTTTCATAGCGGGAAATTTTTATGGGTATAAAGGTGCAAAGGCACAAAGGCGCAATAGTTCGAGAACATCCTATTTGACTGACTAAGACCATTCTTAAAAGCAAGATATAACAAACGGATACACGAGTCAAGTTTTTTTGACCAACGGTGCGTTAATGTACTATTTATGGCATATTTCGGGCAACGGATAAGTGTAAAGGTCTCTTGTTTCGTGGGTCGTGCGTCGTTCGTCCTTTATAACACATCTATTTCACCAGGAAAAAAAGCAGTAATGGCAGCCCGGCCAAAGCAAGGATTGAATAGATTACCATACTCCGGACTCTCCTTTGCTGTTTGCTGATTTCCATACCTGCTTTATGTCCCTCGTTTCCATAGTTCCAGTTATTAATGTTAATCAAAGATTTGACCTTCTGTTCAAGTTTCTTCCTGATCCGACAAGTCTGACACTTACATTTTTAATACTTATACCAATGATCTCAGCTATCTCATCACAGGTTTTTTTTAATCAAAGTTAGAAACTTAGTCTCTCACAAATTAGCAGCCTCGTAAATTATTCAGTTTGAAAACAAGGTTTACTCACAGTCAATCATAGCCTCCCAAAATAATATAATCAACAGCTGCTTTCATTTTGTTTTTATACTTTTACAACAAATTTGACCTCCGATGATACTCAGGAATATCTCTCTGAAGAAATTCAATACTTTCGGACTCGATTATGAAGCAGATAAGCTGATATCTATCAGGAACGAAGAAGAGGCTTTGCTCCATCTCAGGGAAGAAAGGCTGTTAAGAAGACCTGTGCTAATAATCGGATCAGGAAGCAATCTTCTTTTTACCGGGGATTATGAAGGAACTGTTCTTCATATGGAAATCGGAGAAATAAGGATTGAAGAAACACATCCTCAATACGTTATTGCCTCATCAGGTGCAGGGGTTATCTGGGACGACTTTGTAAAATGGAGTGTAGATAGAGGTTTTGGCGGTCTTGAGAACCTGTCAATGATACCTGGAACAGTGGGAGCATCGCCGATACAGAATATAGGCGCCTATGGTGCAGAAGTGAAGGATTCGGTTGAAAAGGTAATGGTTATTTCAAGGGACGATGGCTCTCCTGGCGAACTAAGTAACAATGAATGTGGTTTTAGTTACAGGAACAGCATTTTTAAAGTTGAATCAAAAGGCAAATACCTGATCACCAGGGTCTGGTTCAGGCTATCCAAAACTCCTGTTTTAAAGCTCGATTACGGATCGCTGAGGGAAGATGTGAAAAGGTTTGGCCATGAAAACCTGAAGAATGTGAGGGAGGCAGTAATAAATACCAGGACAAGGAAACTACCTGATCCGGCAAAAACAGGCAATGCAGGCAGCTTCTTCAAAAACCCCGTTATAAGCGTCGGGCAGTCAGAAGATCTTTTAAGAATATTCCCGGGGATGCCTGTTTTTGATGATCTGTCAGGAGGGAAGAAACTGGCAGCAGCGTGGTTAATTGAACAATGCGGCTGGAAAGGTAAAAGAATAGGTGATGCAGGAGTACATCCTGAACAGGCACTTGTTCTTATTAATAATGGTAAAGCTACCGGAATGGATATATACAGGCTTTCCGAAGCGATAAAAAAGACAGTTCTGGAGAAATTCGGGGTTGAGCTGGAACGGGAAGTCGAAATCGTCGGGCCTATCTGAAAATCTTCCTTTTGTCAAGTTCGCGCTGATACATTGCCGCATAACGGTTATGTTCCGCCAATGTTCGGGAGAAATTGTGGTAACCTGAGAAATCGGGTTTTGCAGCGAAGTACATATAATCATGTTCTTCGGCATTTAATACCGCATCGATTCCCTCAATAGAAGGGCAACCGATAGGTCCGGGGGGAAATCCCCGGTGCTTATACGTGTTATATGGCGAATCTACCTGGAGGTACTTTGTCAGTATCCTTGTAATCGTAAAATCATTCAGGGCAAATTTGATGGTAGGGCAAGCCTGAAGAGGTATACCCCGTTTCAGCCGGTTAAGGTAAACACCGGCTATACGGGGTTTCTCTTCAGGTTTTACCACTTCATCATCAATTATGGAAGCAAGAATTGCAACTTCAGAAGGAGTGAGCCCTTTTTGCTTTGCTTTCTCCGTGCGGTCTTCATTCCAGAAATTGTTGTATTCTTTCAGCATCCTGGTATATAGCCCCTTTGGACCGGTATTCCAGAAAAATTCGTAAGTATCCGGGATAAACAGTGAAATAATATTTTCTCTTGTGAATCCTTCTCTTTCATAACTTACCGGATCGGAAAAGAAATCAACAATTTGTACCGAGTCAGCTTCAATCTGCTTACTTATCTTACCTGCCAGTTCCTCCATGGTCCTTATATTATTAAAAGTAAGCCTTACAGGTGTCTGTCGTCCCGATCTGAGAATATCGATTAAAGATTTATAGCTTAAGCGCCTGTCGATAACATAGTGACCCGGTTTAATAAGTTCAGGGTATTTCTTCAGTCTGGCTATCCAGGTAAGTTTTGTCAGATCTTTAATCAGGAGTCTTTTGTCCAGGGAATCTAGAACCTGCTCAAAAGTTGCCCCGGTGGGAATCAGTATCACACTACTTTTTCCTTCCGGACTAACACTCATCCCAAATAAAAGTCTGAATATAAACAATATACATAATAATATTAATATAAGGGACGGAAATACCAGGTATTTTGCTCTTTTTGTTGCCATTCTTTTCGTGATAAATGCAAATTTAGGGATATTATTAAACAGTACAAACTCATCCTGACAACTGTACAGCAGTCATCAATATTACCATAATATTATTAAATTTGTTCAACTTTTTTGAAAACTAATACCAATGAAAATGTCAACATCAATGCTACTGATCCTTATAGGGATAGGTATACTAACCGGCTTTGCAGCAGGCATGCTTGGAATAGGCGGAGCTATAATAATGATTCCTGCACTTGTTTTTTTCCTGGGATTCAGTCAGCATGCTGCCCAGGGGACAAGCCTGGCGGTTATGCTGCCACCAATAGGAATCATTGCTGCATATAATTATTATAAAGCAGGAGAGGTAAATTTCAAGTTTGCTATTATACTTGCCATTGCATTTATTTTCGGATCATATTTCGGTTCGAAGTTTGCCCTTCATCTGCCCCAGGTAACTCTGAAAAAAATATTCGGAGTCCTTCTTCTGATTGTTGCAGCGCGGATGCTCCTTACCAAATAGCACAGACAAGTGTTTTATAACAAAACAGGGACAATAAGATATTGCCCCTGTTAGCTGTTGGCTGTTATTCCGTTCATTCGTTAGAACATTATTCCCAGGCTGAATAAAAAAGCATTTGGCCTGTCATCAAGGTTAAAGGTAGTGCCAGTCAGATTTTCAATCTGGTTCTGGTATTTCTTAAGGCTTCCTTCATACCTCAGATCAAATGTAACTGTCTTAAGGATATCAACCCCCAGACCTGCCTGGTATCCGATTGTCATCTTGCTGTACATAGCCTTGAAGTCCGGATCATCAATAAGTTCCTTTGGTGAATTGATGAGCAGCGAAGCAGCGGGGCCCGCATTGAGCCTTAGAGGACCAAGCTTGAAACCCACCATAACCGGTATATCAAGCTTATTAAAGTTCTGTTTGACAATTGAAGCAACAGGAGCAGAAGCATTAGTTACGTCGGTTACTGTATATTCATTTGTCCTGGTAGCAAACAAAACCTCAGGTTGAATATATATTCCAAACAGGGTTAGTCTGAGGAAGGCTCCGCCATGGAAACCATATTTTGCCTCGCTGAGAGCATCAACAGTATAGGATGCAGTGCCTGAGGTAATGGTCTTTACCGTTTCCATGGTCAGTGATGTTGTACTGACACCGGCTTTTAAACCAACCTTTAACTGGGAAAAAGCCGGAAATACCAATAACATTAATAGGAGTACTGAAAATAGTTTTTTCATCATTTCATAGTTTAAGTTATCAGAATAATAAATGTGTTCAATTGAACATTTGTTAATGAATAAAGCAGACTATAACAAAACACGAATAAAATGTAAAAGGTTGCATTGCGGCATAGAGATCTTCATATTATAAAGAAAACGTTAACAGTATCCTTTTATTTTGATGCCAGTTCAGTAAAAATAGCATTCTTCATCTGTTCAAACTCTTCCTTATCAAACAACCGGGTCAGAAAAATTATTTTACCCGATCTGTCTATTATGACATTTCTTGTAACACCTGCCTCCTTCAGGGCAAAGAGACCGAATATATCAGAACCCGGATCAAGGGCCAGCGGGTAGGTGATCCTGATATCATTATGGAACTGCAGGACTGTCTCAAGTGGCTCGTCACGGTCCATCCCAAGCACGATAAGACCGGAATTCTTCTTCGCCTGCCATATTTCCTTTTCAATAAAGGGCATTTCCGTTCTGCAAACACTGCACCAGCTGGCTGTAAACTGCAACATCACGACCTTACCCCTCAGATCTGACAATTTATATGATTTCCCTCCTGTCTCCCGGATCATGAAATCAGGAGCCATATCTCCTACCTTAACAAGATACCCTTCGTCATAAACTGTTGCAGGCTGACAGAAGGAGAGTGAAACAGAAACAATAATCATTATAAGAACCATGAAGTATTTTTTCATCATATGAAGCTTTTTATTTCTTCAAAGATATAATAGTAAAACAAATTACAATATTTAAATTACCTTAGTGAAATCGGAGGAAGACAAATATTAAATTTTTACTATTATGAAGAAGGCTATCACGACAGGCTTTATCTACCTTACTGCTTTATTTTCAATAACTTACGGACAAGAGACGCCAGTTGAAAAGGGACTCCGGGCAATAACAACAGATGCCATCCAGGCGCAGCTTGGTTTCCTTGCTTCCGACTGGACCGAGGGCAGAATGACAGGTGAAAAGGGCGCGTTTCTATCTTCGGATTATATTGCATGCATGCTTCAGCTATATGGAGTACAACCATATGGTGATTATCTCCGGAGCGGCAGAGGCGGGAGATCGTATTTTCAGAATTTTGTACTGTTAAAAACTGCACCGGGAGAAGATCAGGTACTGAAAATTAAATCATCAGACGGCACTTTGATGAAGACTACAATCCTGACCAGCAATGTTGATTTCACAGTCAGACCTTCAGATCCGGGAGTTGAAATTGAGGCACCCGTTGTATTTGCCGGATATGGTATTATTAACACAAAGCTCAAGATCAACGATTTCAGCAAGCTCGATGTAAAAGGGAAATTCGTTCTTAAGATTGCAGGAATACCCGGATTCATAAGAGATATGCAGGACCAGGCAATTTTAAGTTCAGCTTTAGGTGAAACGGAAAATTACCTGAGGAAAATGGGTGCCGCAGGTATTATTGAATTTAATCCGTCAGCAACAGTTGTTGGAAGTCCGGACAGGAAAGAATTTGAGAATATGTCACCTTCAGAGTATATTCCGCGGCCGGGGGATCCTTATGCCAGATATTCCATACCGGCAAAAAAGATACCATCAGCACTTATAAGAATTGTGATATCCGTAAAAGCTGCCAATGAGATATTAAACAGCAGTGGTATTGATCTTGAGGATTATATGAAAAAGGCTGATGCCAATGAGCCGGTTAATGTGCCTGCACTGACCGGGAAATATATCAGCCTAAGGACAAGCATGAAAACCAGTCAGGTAGCAGTAAGAAATATACTTGGAGTGATTGAGGGCAAAGATCCGGACCATTTTATCATACTGGGTGCACATTATGACCATATGGGAATGAGAAACGGATACATATGGAACGGTGCTGACGACAACGGATCGGGGACAGTGGGAGTCATGACGCTTGCAAGAGCTTTGACCGCATCAGGGATTAAACCTGAAAAAACAATCATAGTAGCACTCTGGACTGCAGAGGAAGAAGGACTTCTTGGTTCAAGATATTTCGTTCAGAATACTGACATTCCGTATAAAAATATATTGCTGAATGTGAACTTCGATATGATCTCAAGATATATCGCTGAGGATGAGCAAAAAAAGGTAACCATGACATATACTGCTTCCCATCCTGAATTCAGGGACCTTACAATTGCAAACCTGAGGGATCATGATATTGACCTTGAAGTTGATTATCAGCCATCAGATGATCCTCCCGGTGGCACAGATCACAGGTCGTTTGTCGCAGTCGGGGTACCTGTAATGAGATTTAAGCCTGGACATCGCGAGGAATATCATACTCCTTATGATGAAATCAGAACCATTAACTGGGATATTATGGAAAAGATTATCAGGATCAGTTATACAAACATCTGGGAACTGGCTAACAAAGAATGGTAGATATGAACGATATAAAATACTTATAAAATATGAAATCAATATTATTATACCTCCCGATCGTCTGCCTGGCTGCTCTGATACCCTCATTAAAATTACAGGCGCAGCAGGATGACAAATTGCACATAATAATTATCGGAGCCCATCCGGATGATGCTGACAAGGCAGGTGGAACAGCTTACAAATGGGCCAGGATGGGGCATGATGTGCTGATGGTCTCAGTTACAAACGGAGATGCCGGTCACCAGACGATAAGAGCGCGAAAACTGGCAAAGATCAGGCGCGAAGAAGCAAGAAAGGCAGGAGAGGAAATCGGAGTAAGATATATAACACTCAATAATCACGATGGCCGGCTCATGCCAACATTTAAAAACAGATTGCAGATAATAAAACTGATAAGGGAACAAAAAGCTGATATAGTAATATTTCCAAGGCCATATGACTATCATCCTGACCACAGGTACACAGGAGTCCTTGTCCTAGATGCTGCGTATATGGTAACGGTACCTTCCATTCTTCCCAAAGTCCCCCACCTGCAAAAAAATCCAATGTTCCTTTTCATGAGTGATGGATTCACTCATCCTGAACCTTTTAAAGCTGATGTATGTGTGGATATTGATGATGTGATAGAAAAGAAGATAGACATGTACCATCAGCATAAATCGCAGATGTACGAATGGCTGCCGTTTAACAGGGGCAATCTTGACCAGGTACCGGCATCAGATGCTGACCGGCGCGCGTGGCTCGGAGAAACCCGGAAAGGCAGTTCAAATGCAGAACCATACCGTGAAAAGCTTATCGAGTTGTATGGCGCAGAAAGAGGAAACAAGATAAAATATTGTGAAGCATTTCAGGATTCCGGTTACGGAACCCGCCTGACCAGTGAAAATATGGCTCACTACTTCCCTTTCCTTATACTTAAGTAAGTAATATTGCTGGATGGCATGATATTTGAGTAAATATTTACTTAAAAAGGGCGCCATGAAAAGACTTATATATATATTAACGATCCTTATTATCTCCTCATCCTGCGTTACAACAAGGGAGGCAAAATTATCTAGGATTGAAAAGCGGAATGAAAGGAAACTTGCAGAAAAGGAAGTCGTAAAACAGGCTGTTGAATCGAAAAGATATATCATAAAGTTTGACCGTCTTTATTTTACACATGGAGGAATGGTTGAACTTATCCCACAAACCAATTACATGATCATTGATGGTGACAGGGCAATAATCAGCGCAGCCTATTTCGGAAGACAATACGATATAAGACCTATCGCAGGAATAAACATGCGAGGTGAGACCCGGAATTATGAAGTATCTGACGACCAGAATAAGGGAATTTATAAGATAAACATGGATGTAAATAACCAGAGTACTTCATTTGATGTTAATCTGACAGTAGGTGAAAGCGGAAGGTGCACTGCAACTATATCGAGCCTGAAGATTGATTTTGTCAGATATTCAGGTCATATTGTACCTATCAGAAACGGCAAAGCCCAACCTGCAGAAGAAGATGACATTCAGGAACTACCGGTTATCTCAATTTAAGCCCACTTATACTTCCTGGCTCATTGATAATCAAGATACCCGCTGTTCTGTCGTAACTCCAGGAAATCATTACCGATTTCACAATACCCATATTCGAAGCAATAATGGAATCTATTGCCTTTCGATGTTTCAATTATATGGGTAAAGAATGTGAAGTTATATCCAAGGGCAAACAGTGCATCCTTATGTACCTTCGCCTTGCCCTCTGCAAGCAGGTCCGCCAGTATTCTCCTGTTCTTTCTCAACAAACCATGAACATTCCTCATGTAATTGTTTGAGTCACGGTTCAGCCTGTTGTTATAATTATTCCTGCACTGGTCAGAACAGAACTTCTTATCGGTACGGCCACGAAGGATGTCACCGCAATCGAGGCATTTCTTTTCCACAGCACTAATGTTTTGATAAAGATACAAAAAAACGTTTTCAAATGATTACAAACGACTATAAATGATTGGGAACCGTGTATAAATAATTAATAACCGAAACATGATCAACAGGTTATATAAGTTTGTCAGGTGAATAAATTTATGTCGAACTAAAACAAAAAGATTATGAATTCATTAAAGAACAGAGTCATGCTGATCGGTAATCTCGGCCAGGATCCTGACACGAAAACGATCGAATCGGGGAAAAAAGTAACTCATTTCACCTTAGCCACAGATGATAGTTACAAAAATTCCGACGGACAAAAGGTAAGTGAAACAACATGGCACAACATCGTTGCCTGGAACGGACTGGCAGATATCGCCGGCAGGTATCTGAAAAAGGGCCACCAGGTTGTGGTTGAGGGAAGAATAGTCTACCGCAACTATGAAGACAAGAAAGGAGTTACGAAATACATTACGGAGATCGTGCTTAATGACCTTGTCCTGCTTAGAAACGGAAAGGACCCTGAGCAGACAGGAAATGATAAGGAGGAATAGACATACTGACTGAGATGTATCGCTGCATTTCGGGTGAAAAGAGGCTGTTTCGTATTACGATACAGCCTCCCTGTTTTAAACAGTTGACATATCAATAATCCAGGAGGTCAACATTTGACCTGTAATCTCCAAGAAGGTGTTCAGCAAAGTAGTACCACATCAGCCGGTCCAGGTAGGGTGTATCCTCTCCGTAGGTATGGCCCTGCCCCGGGACTATCATGAGGTCGAAACGTTTGTTTGCCTTAATAAGTGCATCAACAACCCTGAGGGTATTTCCCGGATGTACATTGTTATCCATATCTCCATGTATCAGCAGGAGATGTCCTTTGAGGTTCCCGGCAATATCCTGGTTTGTCTCTATCTTCGCGCTGAACGAAATATTATCTCCATTAAGACTGTCCCTGGCAGCACCCCTTGATGTAGTTTTCTTTTCCACCTGGGTAATGCCATTATGTGTCTCACTCCACCACTGGTTATAGATATTATTATCATGGTTCCCGGCAGGTGACACAGCCGTATCATAAAAATCGGGATACGAAAACATTGCAGCAGTTGACATAAAACCACCACCGGATCTTCCGTATATACCAACCTTATCTATATCAATGAACTTATACCTGTCGGCAAGCTGCTCAATCCCGTATTTATCATCTGCAAGA
>CAYQBZ010000062.1:5009-12156 GCA_964415855.1 uncultured Rikenellaceae bacterium | reverse complement strand
ATGGCCGAAACACCATCGCAGGGAGGAAGGCCACAATATAACAGGGCCGCCATGATGGCGCAAAGGGCTCTTCGTACCAGGATAACAGAACTGCTTAAAGATGAAGGCGCTGCTGTGATCCTTAACAGTTCCGGTACATTCAATGTACCCCGGTCAAACGGAGCAAATTATTCTTCCGGCTCACAGGAGCCTATCCCGGAACTTAACCTCCCTCTTGAGGACCATGGCAGGATGGAACGTCTGTTAAGGCATAATGTCCCTGTTCAGATGGAAATAGAGATTACCAACAAATTCTTTGATAGTCCTCTGGTTTATGACGTGATTGGTGAAATACCAGGTACAGATAAGCTGCTGAAAAACGAGGTTGTTATGCTGGGTGCGCATATCGACTCATGGCACGGAGGAACAGGTTCGGCCGATAACGCATCCGGTTGCATTGTTATGCTGGAGGCCATGAGGATATTAAAAAGTCTCGGTATAGCTCCCCGCCGTACAATAAGAATTGCCCTGTGGGGTGGTGAAGAACAGGGATATTACGGATCGCAGGGCTATATAAATAAGAACCTTGTTGATCCGGATACAAGGGAACATAAACCTGATTATGATAAATTTTCAGTCTATTTTAACATGGATAACGGATCCGGTAAATACAGAGGAATTTATGCTCAGGAAAATGACCTTGTCAGACCGATATTTGAAGAATGGCTTAAGCCGTTTGCAGATATGGGGGCAACTACAGTCACTAACAGAAACACTTCCGGAACCGACCATATTCCTTTTGACCGCGTCGGATTACCTGCATTTCAGTTTATACAGGATGATATTGAATACTGGCGTACATACCATACCACAATGGATACTTACGAAAGACTGGTTATGGCCGATCTGAAGCAGAATGCCGTCATAACTGCTTCATTTGTATATAATGCCGCTATGCGTAATAATAAGATGCCTGCCAAACCTGTTTTGATACAAGGTGCCCGTACCGGCCAGCTCCAGCGGATTCCATAATATGCCAGGATCAGTCGTGACTGATCCCTACATAGCCATTGTCACATCCTTCATCGACAGCTGTATCCGTTTACGGTCAATGTCAACAGCCAGGATTCTCACCATAACATGCTGGTGCAGTTTAACAACGGTTGACGGATCAGAGACATAGCCTTGGCTCAGATTTGAGATATGGACCAGACCGTCCTGCTTGATGCCTATATCCACAAAAGCGCCAAATTTTGTAACATTTGTTACAATTCCGGGGACAACCATACCTTCTTTCAGATCCTCCATTGAATGAACATCCGCAAACCTGAACTCCTTAATCTTTGCGCGCGGATCTCGTCCCGGTTTTGCCAGCTCCTCCATAATATCCTTCAATGTTGGCAGACCTGTTACAGGACTTACATATTTTTCCAGATTTATTTCTTTACGTCTGCTTTCATTTGTTATCAGCTCCCTGATATTGCATCCCAGGTCCTTTGACATCTTCTCAACGACGTGGTAACTTTCAGGATGAACTGCACTTGAGTCAAGCGGATTCTCAGCATTCCGGATCCTTAGGAAGCCTGCACTCTGTTCAAAGGCCTTATCCCCCATCCGTTTTACATTCAGCAGTTCTTTCCTGGACCTGAAGGGGCCTTTCTCAGCCCTGTGATCCACAATATTCTGAGCTAATTGCGGTCCCAGTCCGGAGACATACGTAAGAAGATGCCTGCTGGCGGTATTCACCTCAACTCCAACCGCATTTACACAACTCATAACAACATCATCGAGTGATTTCTGAAGCTTATGCTGATCCACATCATGCTGATACTGCCCCACCCCTATTGATTTGGGATCGATCTTTACAAGTTCGGCAAGAGGATCCATCAGTCGCCTGCCTATTGAGACAGCGCCTCTTACTGTTACATCATAATCGGGAAACTCTTCACGGGCGGTCCTGGAAGCCGAATAGATTGAAGCGCCGGCCTCACTGACAACAAATACCTGGATATCGTCCTCAAACCTTACCCATTTGATAAAATCTTCCGTTTCCCGGCTGGCAGTACCGTTACCGATCGCTATAGCTTCAATCTTGTATGCATTGACCAGCGAAAGTATTTTTTTAACAGACATGGCTGTTTCATTCTGTGGAGGATGAGGGTAGATGGTTTCATTATGAAGCAGGTTACCCTGCTGGTTGAGACAGACTACTTTACAACCTGTTCTGAAACCCGGATCTATCGCCAGTATCCTCTTCTCTCCCAGGGGTGATCCCAGCAATAGCTGACGCAGGTTATCAGCAAATACCGTTATGGCATCATTATCAGCCTTGTCCTTAGAGATATTTCTGAACTCTGTCTCCATTGATGAGGACAGAAGCCTGAGCCAGCTGTCTTTTACAGCCTCTTTAACAATGGCTGACGAGGCATTCCTGCCCTTCAGGAAAATCGAATCAAGCATATCTACGGCATGTTCCTCATCCGGTTTTATTGTTAACCTTAAGAATCCCTCATCTTCACCACGACGCATAGCCAGAAGCCTGTGCGATGGGCATTTCCTGAGAGGCTCTGACCAGTCAAAATAATCGCTGTATTTTATTCCTTCTGTCTCCTTGCCTTTGATGACCTTAGAGCAGATCACTGCCTCCTTTTCAAATAAATACCTCATCTGCTTTCTTGCTTTCTCATCTTCACTCACCCATTCGGCAATAATATCTGATGCACCTGCGAGAGCATCTTCAACACTGAAAACATCATCATTAAGAAACTCTTCAGCCTTAAGCGAAGGATCCTTCTCCTCCTGTTCCAGAATAATAACAGCCAGTGGCTCAAGTCCCTTTTCACGTGCTATAGTTGCCCTGGTACGTCTTTTGGGCCTGTAGGGCAGGTAAATATCTTCCAGTTCCGACATCAACGCCGCAGCATCGATTCTTTTCCTCAGCTCAGGAGTCATCTTGTCCTGCTCCTCAATCGATTTTATCACAACTTCCTTCCTTGCATCCAGCTCCCTGAGGCGTTCATATTCATCACTGATATGTAACAGCTGAACTTCGTCGAGGCTGCCTGTCATTTCTTTTCTGTACCTGCTGATGAATGGTATGGTGGCACCGCCATCCATAAGCCTGATGGTATTCTCGACCTGCCATTCGTGCAGACCAAGCTTCTTAGCCACCAGTAAAATATTCCTGTTCGTATCCATTGCGTTAATTAATCAACATAAATAACCAAACCCTTAAGATATTCGCTTTCAGGGTGATATATATTCACTGGATGGTCAGGCGGTTGACTCAACTGGTGAATGATCCTTACATTACGACCGGTATTTGCCGCAGCCGCAAAAACTGATTTCCTGAAATTTTCTTTTGTAACAACCTGAGAACATGAAAATGTGAAGATTATACCTCCTCTTCTGACTTGTTCAATGGCTCTCATATTTAACCTCTTATAGCCCTGGAGAGCATTTGCCAGGACATTATTGTGCTTTGCAAACGCAGGAGGATCAAGAATAATAACATCATACCTGTCTTTAATATCATTCAGAAATTTAAAAGCATCAACCTGGAATGTCTTATGTCTTGAATCATCACCGTAGTTGAGCCGGATATTTTCCTCTGCCAGTTCAATTGCGGGAACAGAGCTGTCAACAGTATGTACAACAGATGCGTTACTCATCGCATATACGGAGAATCCACCGGTATAACCAAACATGTTAAGTACACTTTTCCCTCCTGTATAACTTTCAAGCAGCTTCCTGCTCTCCCTCTGGTCAATAAAAAAACCTGTTTTTTGCCCTGAAGTCCAGTCGATTTTAAATTTATAACCATTTTCAGTTACAGTGATCTGCCCCGAGTTTCCATATAGAAATCCGTTCACTCCTTTAATACCGGACATATGCGGCAGGGTACCCTCACTCTTGTCATAAACAGCAACGATCTCATCTCCCATTACTTCTGCCATTAAAGACGCTATTTCAGTTCGTATCCTGTAAAAGCCTGCCGAATGCATCTGTATAACAGCGACACCGTTATAAAAATCGACGATGAGCCCGGGGAGGCCGTCACCCTCTGCATGAATAATACGGTACACATTTAACCGGGAATTGCCTGTGATACCCAGAGCTTTCCTGTATTCAACCGCTTTCGCTATCTTATTCCTGAAAAAATCAGTATCAGGTGTTACCTGTTCAAATGAGAGAATCCTTACTGCTATGGAGCTTGGCTGGTAGTGTCCTACGGCAAGGAATGTATCTTTATTATCGTAAACATCCACAAGGTCGCCTTCAGCAGGTCTGCCATATATTTTTTTGACAGCCCCTGAAAACACCCACGGATGATACCTGCGTACGGACTGATCTTTCCCCGATTTAAGGACGATTTTTATGCGTTCCACCAATTTTTAATTAAGTACTCTGTCTTTTTTTATAATCATTTATAGTGTTCCCGGAAATAAATATTATCCCTGGCTTATAAATTTTGAACATTGAACCTTGAACCATAATATTCGTAAACTTCCTGTCCATCAACCAGTTTCATATAAATCTGATGGCAAACCCATGCGTCGGTAGCTGCATAGAGCTGCTGAGCTTCCGTTAACTGTTCCGCCTCCCAGTCCGTTACCTGCTGGCGTTTGGAAATCCTGAATCCAAGAACGATTGCAGCAAGCTTCTTCAATCCTGAACTCTGGATACCATATTGCTTCACAAAGGTTTGCAGTTCCAGGAATCCACCCGGACTGAACTTCTTCACACTTCTCAGGAACTTTATATCATCATGAACGGCAACACCTGCCTTTATAACGGTATTATCAGCCAGCAGACCTATCAATTCATCGGGCAGTCCGATCTTATTTATCCTGAAGAGGCAGGCAAGGGAACCTGTTGAGAGCTGGATAAGTGAAACGGAATTTTTTCTTGATTTCCTGAAACTGGGCCTGGTTTCTGTATCGAAACCCAGTACGTCAGAGCCGAGCAGCCTCGGGAAAGTCTCTTTGAACAATTTTAAGTTATCAACAACAACTATCTCACCCCTGAACCATGAGAGTTCGTATCCTGCCAGTTCTCCGGCGCTGATATTCTCAGGGTATTTATTGTTCACTATCCCCCCTGAACTCTTTCTGCCGTCTTGAGATGAACCAGTCTGATGTATCCCTGCTTTCTTCATTATTGTCCTTTCCGTTTTCCAGTTTACCGATCTCCTCCCCCGAATAAATGAACCTGTGAATTGCCCTCATAGAATTTACCAGCTTCTGACCCCAGAAGCTTTCAAAGTTTAATCTGCATTCCCATACCGCATCGTTCATAACCTCCACCGTACCTGTCTGATAAAGAAGCAGGAAGTCCTTAATGTCCTGGTAAACATCAGCCATATTCTCAGAGATGCTTGATGATACAGGCCTCTCGGTTTCAGCTATCTTTTCATCAAAAACTTCAAGATAATCATCTGCTGTCCCGAACTTCTCCCTTAGATTTTCGTTTATCCTTACCCAGTCCGCTTCTGTTACAAATTTTTCGTTGCCATCTTCAAAAAAGGGCTCAAGCTGCGGTAACAGGGAAGCCTTGAGATACATTAACGGAAGTATCCGCTGAAGTATTTTCAGAAGCTCATCACCTTTCAGTTCAGACGCATGTTCTGCATATTTACAGAATTCGTTTGCAACAGCTACAAATTCAATTACATTCCGGGAATAAACCGGGTCCTTATTACTATCCATGAATAAAATAAATGACTCACAAAATTAGGAATTTTTTCAAAATGTCTCAGGAAAACAAGTCGCGTTCCCTCCACTCCAGGTGATCTTCTTTGTCTTTAATTATCTTTTTATGATCAAGAAGCCATCGTAATACCTTAATTACCTTATCCTCAGGGTAACCTATCATGTTAACCAGCTCCTGTGAATGAGTATTCTTTCCACTTAGCACCGATTTGATCTCATCAAGTATAAGATCAAACTCATATTTACTCAGATCAAGTTCGTTTCTTTCCCGGCAGACATCACATTTACCGCATCTGTCGGTTTCTTCACCAAAATACTCCAGCAGGATAACCGATCTGCACCTGTTATCAGTATCGGCATATTCGAGGATCTTCCCTAGCCTGATCTCATATTTCTCCTTAACGTGCAGATAGTTCTGCGGTGATATTATAAGAGCCTTGCGCTCCAGACGCTCCTCTGTGAATATTACAAGGGCGGTCTTTTTCCCCGGAATATATCTTATGATATTCAAGGTGGAAAGTTTCACCAGGTACTGATATACCGTGTCACGTGATGCGGCAGATCTCCTGGCAATATCTTCCTCGTTTACCGGAACAAATTCAGAGAACATCCCTGTATAAGATCTCAGAAGAAGCTTAATAAATCCGTCAAACGATTCGTTAGCCACCTGGAATTTGTACAGGTCATCACGGCTGACGATAAAATGCACTCTGGACGGATTATTGATCTCCTCTGTAAATTCAACATAACCTTCTCTTTGAAGGAACTGAAGACTGTTATAGGTTTCTATCACCGGCAACCTGTATTTTGAAACAAAGCCGGCCATGCTGAAATCAAACACATTATCCTTCCCGGAACCAAGAGGGACCAGCAGGTAGTTGCATAATGCCTCATAGACGTCCTTGATCTTTTCAACGGGCGGGAACTTTTTCCTCATTGATGCTGTTAGCCTGCTTTTATCAGCCGGTGTATAAAGCAGCACGGCAAATGCAGGTTTATTATCGCGTCCCGCTCTTCCGCTCTCCTGGAAATAGTTCTCGATCGAGTCGGGGATATCCCAGTGTATTACAAACCTCACCTCCGATTTATCAATGCCCATACCGAATGCATTTGTGGCTACTATCACACGTGTCTCACTGACAGTCCACGAAGCTTGTTTTTTGTCGCGTAACTCGTGAGTAAGTCCGGCATGATAAAAATCTGCACTGACACCGTTTGAAACAAGAAGCTCCGCAACCTCTTTGGAGTTTTTTCTGCTCCTTACATATACTATCCCGCTGCCTTTAGCTTTTTTTATTGTCTTTACAAGATATGTACCCTTATCCTCCACCTTTCTGACCAGGTATGATATATTTTTCCTGTCAAAACTTGTTCTGAGAACATTCTTCTCTCTGAATGCGAGACGTTTAACGATATCATCTGTAACCTGTGGTGTGGCAGTGGCTGTCAGGGCCAGG
>CAYQBZ010000062.1:0-4999 GCA_964415855.1 uncultured Rikenellaceae bacterium | reverse complement strand
ACCTTCTCAGAAATATAATCCCTAAGCACTGAAATCTTAAGATATGAAGGCCTGAAGTCGTAACCCCACTGAGATATGCAGTGTGCCTCATCAACCGCTACAAGTGAGAGATTGAGCTTAGTTACTTTTGCCTGGAATATTCTGGTTGATATTCTTTCGGGTGATACATACAGGAACTTATAATCGCCGTAGATGCAATTTTCGAGGGTATTGTCAATCTCCTCAAATGACATACCTGAATGTATTGCTGCAGACTTGATTTCCATGCTGTTAAGCCGGCTGACCTGGTCCTTCATAAGCGCTATAAGCGGTGTTATGACAAGGCAGATACCTTCGCGGGCAAGTGCTGGGACCTGAAATGTAATGGATTTCCCTCCTCCGGTTGGCATAAGGGCAAGAGTATCCCTGCCTTCAGCAACAGATCGGATAATATCTTCCTGAAGAGGTCTGAAGGAGGTATATCCCCAGTACTTAATAAGAATTTTCCTGTATTGTTCAATATCCATTTAAAACTGTGATCTATACAAATGTAATAACTGTTATTCAATTTTTTATGATGTCTAAAAGAAAGAGATGTTTCAGGAGTTCTGTTTTTTTTCGTAATTTGCGCCATCAAAAAACTTAATTTTCAGCTCATGTCATTTTTAAACGACAAGATAATTTATGAAGGATTGACATTTGATGATGTTCTGCTGCTTCCTTCATATTCTGAGGTACTTCCAAGGGAGGTTGATCTCAGTTCCATGTTCACAAGAAATATACGTATCAATACTCCTGTTGTATCGGCTGCTATGGATACTGTAACTGAAGATGAGCTGGCGATTGCCATAGCAAGGGAAGGAGGGATCGGGGTTATCCATAAGAACATGTCCATAGAGAAACAGGCTGCCCAGGTTAAGAGGGTAAAGAGAGCAGAAAATGTGATGATATTTGATCCGATAACCATTAACCTCGATGCAACCGTTGGCGAAGCGATGAACCTGATGGGAGAATATCATATCGGCGGGATACCGGTTATCGACGCTAACGGTATCTTAAAAGGAATTGTTACCAACAGGGATCTTCGGTTTGAGAATAACCGCTCGCGCAAGATCACGGAAGTAATGACAACCGACCTGATAACAACAAATCATCATACCAATCTTGAGGCTGCTGCCAGGATACTTCAGAAGCACAAGATTGAAAAGCTTCCGATGGTTGACGAAGAAGGCAAACTGACCGGGCTGATAACATACAAGGATATAACTAAAACCAAGGACAGGCCAAATTCCTGCAAGGATGATAAAGGAAGGCTCAGGGTTGCAGGAGCTGTAGGTATTGCATCCGATACAATGGAAAGAGTCGAGGCTCTGATCAACGCCAATGTGGATGCTATAACCATTGATACTGCTCATGGACATTCGGTAAGGGTTATATCAATATTAAAGGAGATAAAACGGAATCACCCAAACCTGGATGTGATTGCAGGAAATATAGGGACAGCCGAGGCAGCTAAAAAGCTTGCTGATGAAGGAGCCGATGCGCTGAAAGTAGGTATCGGACCAGGATCAATTTGTACGACAAGGATCATAGCCGGAGTGGGAATACCTCAGCTGACTGCAATCTTTAATGTCTCAAAAGCTATTGAAGGTTCAGGTATTCCTGTAATTGCCGATGGAGGCATCAGGTATTCAGGAGATATAATAAAAGCCATAGCAGCAGGAGCAGATTCGATAATGGCAGGTTCATTGTTTGCAGGTGTCGAGGAATCTCCGGGGGAAACGATCATATTCAGCGGTCGCAAGTTCAAAGCTTACAGAGGTATGGGTTCCATAGAAGCAATGCAGCAGGGATCGAAAGACCGTTATTTCCAGGATGTGGAGGATGATATAAGGAAACTTGTTCCTGAAGGTATTGCCGCACGGGTACCCTACAAAGGGACACTCGCCGAGGTGATCTACCAGATGACGGGAGGCTTGCGGGCCGGAATGGGCTATCTGGGAGCCAAAAATATAGCCGCTCTGCAAAAGGAAGGCAAATTTGTAAGGATTACCAATTCCGGGATAATTGAAAGCCACCCGCATGATGTTTCAATCACACGCGAGGCTCCTAACTACAGCAGGAAATCATTTGAATAACAGGTACCAGCTGATAATGATGAAATCCAGATCATCCTTGTTGTTAATATTGATATTTCTCCTGCCTCTTCTGTGCCGGTCGCAGGATATTAACAATAAGGTCCTGATGACAATAGGGGGACGACCTGCCGAGGCCGGAGAATTCCTGAGGATGTACAGGAAAAGTGCAGGACCCGGAAAAGAGATCGATATAGACAGTTATCTTAATGATTATATAACTTTTAAACTTAAAGTTGCTGATGCCCTCAGTGAAGGTCTTGATACAACCAGAGCTTTCAGGGAAGAACTGAATGGATACAGAAACCAGCTTGCACAAAACTATCTCACTGACTCAAAAACAAAAGAGACACTGCTCAGGAATGCCTACGAGAGATCTATGATTGAAATAAATGCCTGGCATATCCTGGTGTCATTACCCGGAGAAGCCTCCCCTGCAGATACTTTGAAAGCCTGGGAGAAAACATGTGATATAAGGGAAAGAATAATTAACGGGGAACCATTTGAACAGGTTGCCCGAAGCAGCTCCGACGATCAGTCAGTGACATTTAACGGTGGTAATCTGGGCTATTTTACTGTATTTCAGATGATAATGCCATTTGAAGATGCTGCATATGCCCTGAAGAAGGGAGAGATTTCAATGCCTGTAAGAACACCTTATGGCTACCATATAATTAAAGTAACCGACAGGCGCCCTTCCAGAGGTAAGATACTGGTTGCCCATATAATGAAAGCCTCGCCACCAGGAACAGCTGAGAAAGATGCGAAAATGGCAGAGGATGAAATAAACAATATTTATAAGCTGTTACAGGAAGGAGCATCTTTCAGTGAACTGGCGAAAAAATATTCAGATCATAAAGAATCTGCTTCCAAAGGTGGTGAGCTAAACTGGTTCGGAGCAGGGGAAATGATAAATGATTTTTCCGAGGCAGCATTTTCTGTTCCAGATACAGGAGAGTATACAAAACCTGTCCGGACAATTTATGGATGGCATATAATAAAACTCCTCGACAGGAAAGCTCCGGGATCATTCGAGGAAGCCAGACCATACCTCGAAAGCAAGATAAACCAGTCATACCTTAATTCAATCAGCAAAAAGTCATTCGTCGAAAAGCTGAAGAAAGACTATAGTTTCAGGATATACCAGGCTGCGTACGACTGGTTCATCCTGAATACGGATACTCTCATTATCCAGGGGCTTAAACGGTATGACAGGAGAACCATGCCAAAAGGCAACTTATATTCGTTTGCAGATCAACACTTTACATGTGCCGATTTTGCCGGATATATTGAGAAGAGAGGACCAATGATCCTAACTGATGACCCGGCTGTCTTCATTGAACGCTCAATTGAGACAAGAGTATCTGATCATATTATAAACGTTGAGAACTCACTCCTTGAAAAGAAATACCCGGATTTCAGATATCTTATGAATGAATTTCATGATGGGATACTTCTTTTTGAAATATCAGGGGAGAAAGTCTGGAACAGGGTGAATGATGATTCACTCGGGCTGCACAAATATTATGATGATAATAAAGATAACTACCTGACCCGTCCCGGTATAGAAGCCACAATTTATTCACTCAGATCCCCAGGGGGAGAAAAAAAACTACTGGCTGCCTATAAAAAATATTCCCGTAAAAAAGATACTGAAATGCGTCTTGTTGAAAAATTCAACAGCACCGACTCCCTGCTTACTGTTACAAAAGGCACATGGTTAACAGGTGACGACCCTGAAATTGATAGTATTGACTGGAAACAGGGATACCAGGTAATGAGCAGAAATGGCATACCTTCTGTCATTGTAATTGATAAAGTCATAGAACCTGTTCCAAAGAGCTTCGACGAGATAGAAGGAGAAATGATGACAGGCTACCAGGAATACCTGGAGAGTGAATGGATAAGACAATTAAAGACTGAATATACCGTTAAGATAGACAGTCTGGTACTCAAAGAAGTTAAGAATATATTGAGTAATGAGTAATGAGTAATGAAAAGAACAGGAGCTATAGTACTATTGGTTTTACTGATTACCAGCTGCGGGAGATTCAGGAATGCATCCGAGAGAATCCCGGTAGCACAGGTTGGGAAGGTCATCCTGTATTATGATGAGATACCAAATCTTATCCAGCGCGGAATAAATGATTCGGATAGTACTGCCCTTGTAACCAATTACATAAACAAATGGGCAAAGAGGGAACTCCTGTTGCAGAAAGCAGAGGAGAATCTTTCACCTGACCTGAAGTATGAAATATCAGAACAAATCGAAGAGACAAGGTCGAACCTTGTGATTTACCAGTATCAGCGTCAGATGATGCTGGAAAAAATGGATACAGTAATTTCAGAGACAGAACTGGAAAACTATTACTCCGGAAATGAAAACAGCTTCCTCCTTCATTCAAATATTGTAAAAGCCCTGTTTATAAAATTACCGCTTGAAACACCTGATCTCAGTAAGATCAAGCTTCTTGCACGCTCAAATGAACAGGCCGATCTACAGCAACTTGAAAGTTATTGTTATCAGTTTGCGGAAAAATTTGACGATTTTGATGAGAAATGGGTACCAATGGACAGACTTTCGGTCGAATTGCAGGATGGAATTGAGAATGAAGATAACTTTTTAAGGAGGAACACATTTTTCGAAAAGACTGACTCACTATCTGTATACCTGGTATCAATAAGAGATTACAGGCTCAGAAATTCTATTGCCCCATATGAATATGTCAGGGATGATATAAAAAGAATAATCTGGAATGCACGCAGATTCGATTTTATTCAATCACTTGAAAATGGAATCTATAATGAAGCACTCAAGGAAAATATTTATAAAGTATATTAATAATTTTTTTACTTCGAATAATATCACAGATGCTGAGATATCT
>CAYQBZ010000061.1:6177-12177 GCA_964415855.1 uncultured Rikenellaceae bacterium | reverse complement strand
AAGACCTGGTCGCGCGGTCTGGAAATATCTCGATGGCGGAGGAGACGGTACCCTTCAGGTTATGAAGGAGTTCTCGAGGGAAGCAGCAGAACTGGGATTTGAATACAATATTCTTGAAGGATTCTGGAGCCGCTGGCCCGACGATTCAGTTAAAGCGCTAGTGGACTATTCCAAAAAACTGGGAGTAGGCATTATAGTATGGAAACACTCAAAGGACCTTCGTGATCCCGAGAAAAGGAAAGAGTTTTTTCAGCATCTCAATGACCTTGGAGTGAGCGGGATTAAGATTGATTTCTTCGATCATGAAGCAAAGGAGGTAATTGACCTGTATACCGCTATAGCTGAAGAAGCTGCTGCACATAAGCTTTCCCTGATCTTTCATGGAGCAAATAAACCAACAGGTCTGCAGCGTACCTGGCCCAACATCCTTATTTATGAAGCGGTTAAAGGAATGGAATCGAGCAAGTTGATGGACAGGGCCACTCACGAAACAACTATTCCCTTTACACGGATGCTGGCCGGCGGGGCGGATTACTCTGTCTGCCATTTTGGTGAGCGCAGGAGGAACACCACATGGGTACACCAGGCAGCCACAGCTGCTATTTATGCGGCTCCTGTTATTACCTATGCTGCCACACCTGTACATATCCTGGAAAATCCGTGCGTGGAAATGATCAGAAGCATACCATCTGTGTGGGATGAGACAATTGTCCTTCCAGGTTCGGAACCCGGAGAGCTTGCAGCTTATGCCCGGAGGAGAGAAACAACATGGTTTCTTTCAGTGATAAATGGTCTCCAGCCAAAGACTCTGAAAATACCCCTCTCCTTCCTCAGTGGTTCAGGTTACAGCACGCTTGTGCTTAAGGATAATCCCGATAACCCGGCAGATGCTATCGTCTCAGCAGGTTCAGCAACCAGCAGTGATGTAGTTGATATCAGCCTGGGAAAAGGAGGTGGTTACATGATTAGGTTCACAATCAGATGACTCAGTGAATTACTCAGTGTTACACTGTGCGACTCGGTGGTAAAAATATGGTTATATAGTGATATTATTATACATTTTGATTAATTTTGTCAAAAGAAATTATTCAAAATGGAGAGCTTTGCAGACAAGGTGAAACGGCTGCGTAAGGAAAAAGGTGTTCCTTTGAGGATAGTAGCTGCTTTTATTGATATTGACCAGGCCATTTTAAGCAAAATTGAAAACGGCAAACTGATTGCCAGACGTGAAAATGTTACAGGGCTGGCAAAATACTACGACGTTAGTGAAAAAGACCTGCTAACAGCATGGCTCTCCGACAAAATAGTGTACGAGGTTGAAAACGAAGAAGTTGCCTTTGATGCATTAAAGCTGGCTGAAGAGAAAATAGAATACCTGAAGACGCCTCAGATCAGCAAAGAAAAAACTATTGAAATTATCAGGGAATTTCTTGCCAGAGACGGGAGAGTATCTAAAGCATGGATCTTCGGTTCTTTCGCAAGGGGCGATTATAAGGGCGATAGTGACGTTGATCTGATGGTAGTCTATTCAGAAAAAGCGTCAGGGACACTGCTCGATTATGCTGATATTAAGTTCAATCTGGAAAATTTAATCAACAGAAAAGTTGATCTTGTTGAAGATGGATATGTAAAACCATTTGCAGCAAAGAGTATTGAACATGACAAAATCTTAATTTATGGATGATCAATTACCTGCAAATTTCGAAAGACTTAATCACATTTCAGAAGCAGCCGGCAGAATTTTAAAGTACTGTGAAAATGTAAATGAAATGGAGTTTGTAGAAAATGATATGTTAAATGGAAGTGTACTATACCAATTTATCATAATTGGGGGGGCCATACAATATGTTGATAGGGATACCTTGACAAAATATCCTTACCAGTGGCATCTTCCCCGTTCCTTCAGAAACTATGCTGCTCATGAATATTTTGGAATAAATTTACATCAGGTCTATAAGACAGTCAAGGAAATAATACCTGAGTTTAAGATCTTAATTGACAGAATAATACAAAATCACGAGAACCAATAAATCGAAATGATCATGAATAAAGTAAAGATAATATCATATACACTGTTCCTTATCTTATTGATAAATTTCTGTGGCATTCAGGGCTTATCGCAAATGCTGACTGATAATAAAAAACAAATCGCAAAATCGGACCTGACTTATGAAAAGCCGGTGACAAGAAGCGAGGAAGGCATGCCTGTCGGAAACGGACGGATGGGTACACTGGTATGGACAACACCCTCTGCGCTTAAATTCCAGATAAACAGGGTAGATATTTTCGGTAACAATACGGCATCGAATAACTTCTTTGAACGTAATACCGATTATTGCAGCGGAGCCGGTTTTGTTGACATCGATTTTGTTACCTGGGGAGACGAGGTGTTCAGCCAGCCTTATTTCAAACAACACCTTTCATGTTACGACGGAATAGTTACTACTGAAGGGAAGAAGATAAGTACCCGGACCACTGCCTGGAACGACCAGGATGTGATAGCTGTAAATATAGATGACCAAAGGGAGACTCCCCAGGCTGTTTCCGTAAATCTGCGTATGCTTCGGGATACAGTGGTGAAAAAGGGTAATCACACAGCAACATCCCGGCTGAAAGTTATAAATGATAATATTGTCCTCACACAATTATTCGAAGAGGATAATTTCTATTGCGGTTCCGTTGTGGTAATAGGCGTTTCAGGGAGGGAGGTCAAACCAAGGATTGAAAATAATTCCACCCTGCAGCTTGTTACAAAACCAGGGAACGGGTCATTTACTATTTTCATCTCAAGCGCTGCAACATTCAACAGGAATGAGGATATAGTAACCAAGGCAGAGAAGCAACTGGATGATGCCATGCAGAAAGGATTCACGAATATCCTGGCATCAAACCTGGAATGGTGGAAGTCTTTCTGGGACAGGTCATTTGTTAAGCTTCACAGCGCTGACGGAGAAGCAGATTTCGTTGAAGCGAACTATAATTATTTCATGTATGTTATGGCATCCAGCTCAAGGGGCGCTTTTCCTCCAAAGTTCAACGGCATGATCTGGACAACAGGAGGCGATGCACGAAAGTGGGGCAATATGTACTGGGGAGCAAACCAGAGCTGCATGTATAACGGGCTCTTCCCGGCGAACCGGATGGAACTAATGGAACCAATGTTCAGCATGTACACAGGTATGCAGAATTCTCTTGAAACGGCCGCAATACAGCAATGGGATTCAAAAGGAATCTATATCCCGGAGACCGTCGCATTCGACGGACTTTCTGAACTTCCTGAAGAAGTGGCTTCCGAGATGCAGGACCTCTACCTGGTAAAGAAACCCTGGAGTACCAAATCAGCCTCATTCGATGACTATGCATCCACCAAATCGCCATTTCTGAGCCGGTGGAACTGGAAACAGGATATAGGCTGGAAAGAGGGCAAATGGCACTTTACCGATAAAGGTGCCGGCTCATTCGGCCATGTTTCACATATTTTTTCCAGAGGCGCTAAAATAGCTTACCAGTACTGGCAGAGGTACGAGTATACCAGGGACCTTGAATGGCTAAGATCAACAGGGTACCCGATGATAAAAGGTGTTGCAGAGTTTTACAGGAATTTCCCGAACCTGAGAAAAGAAAAAGACGGTAAGTACCATATATATAATGTAAACGATAATGAATCCGTCCGCGGTGGACACAATACTGTAGAGGAGATATCCTCTATGATGGGTATTCTTCCGGCTGCTATCAGGGCTTCAGAACTGTTGAACCTCGATGCAGATTTAAGGTCATCGTGGAAAGAGCTCCTGACAAACCTGTCTCCACTACCCCTGAATACGGACTATCCCGATACATATAAAAAAGGAGCACCAATAACATTTGTCAGGTCTCTGCCTCCCGTTGTTCAGGGGCCCGGTTCCGGAAGGCCCGACGGAAACACGATGCCGGTATGGTTCTTCGACCTGTGCAATCCTGTTGCCGGAAACACAGACCTGGTAAAAATCGCAAATGCTACATTCGACAGCTACTTCCCGGATGGATTAAACAAAGATACACGGGTATTTGTCCTGTCGAAGCTTCCTGTTACCGGAACCATGATGGGACGTAAAGAAGCAACTAAGTACCTTATCCCCAATCAGATCCGAACGGCAGAAATTGAAACAATGCCTAACAGGATGACCCTTAGAGAGGGGTATCAGACCACGGGGGTGCAAAACCTGGGCAGAGCTGCAGATGCGCTTCATTATGCCCTTGTCCAGAGCTCGCCGCCAGGTCCGGGTAAAGAACCTGTAATTAGTCTGTTCCCGGCCTGGCCCGAGGAATGGGATGCTGATTTCAGGTTGCTTTGCAGGGGAAATTTCCTTGTTGAATGCTCCATCAGGAACGGAAAAGTTGCTTTGCTCAGGATATTATCACAAAGTGGTTCAGATTGCACCCTTATAAATCCCTGGCCGGACAAAAAGATCACACTTTTTCGCGACAGGGAAAAATCCGGGTCATTGTCTGGCAAATTATTGACTTTCAGAACAAAGCGTAATGAAACCATCACTCTAAGCCCAAATTAATTTTATCTGAAATGAAGATAAAAAGCACTTTTTGTTTGATTTATTAAAATTTTCAATACATTTGTCCTTCATTTTATTATAAAAAATGAGAATATCTTTGATCCATATTATTGCCCTCGTACTTATTCTTGCTTTGCGGTAGGATCCGGGAATAATATGTATTTATAATATACAGAAGCTTTCCGGTAACCGGGAAGCTTTTTTGCTAATAAAATTATACGCTATGATGAATCCACTGAGGAGTTCAAAAACAACAACAGGAAGGAATATGGCAGGAGCCAGGAGCCTCTGGCGTGCCAATGGCATGAAGCAGGAACATTTTGGAAAACCTGTTATAGCTGTTGTCAACTCTTTCTCACAGTTTGTCCCTGGCCATGCTCATCTCCATGAAATAGGTCAGGTAGTAAAGCATGCTATTGAAAAGAGGGGTATGTTTGCAGCAGAGTTCAATACGATAGCCATTGACGATGGCATCGCGATGGGCCATGAAGGAATGCTCTACTCCCTTCCATCAAGGGAGCTTATAGCAGATAGTGTTGAATATGTCTGCAGTGCCCACCTGGTTGACGCTATGATATGCATCAGCAACTGTGATAAGATAACACCGGGGATGCTGATGGCGGCAATGAGAATTAACATACCTGTTGTATTCGTGTCGGGCGGACCTATGGAAGCAGGTCGACATAAAAACAAATATCTCGATCTTGTCGATGCAATGGTAGCAGCAGCTGATGATTCTGTTACAGACAGTGAACTTAGTGATATTGAGAAGTCAGCGTGTCCTACCTGTGGTTCCTGCTCCGGCATGTTCACGGCCAACTCCATGAACTGCCTTAACGAGGCCCTCGGACTTGCACTTCCGGGTAACGGGACTATTGTTGCTACGCACAGGAACAGGGTGAAACTGTTTGAAAAGGCTGCTGAACTTATTGTGGACCTGGCCGACAGGTATTACAACAAAGGTGATAACTCGGTATTGCCCAGAGCCATTGCTACAAGGGAGGCCTTTATGAACTCCATGTCGCTCGATATAGCAATGGGCGGATCCACAAACACCGTCCTTCATCTTCTTGCAATAGCACAGGAGGCAGGAGTTAATTTTACCATGCAGGATATTGACGACCTGTCACGCAGGATACCTAACATCTGTAAGGTCTCGCCAAGCTCCCATTACCATGTACAGGATGTGAACAGGGCCGGCGGCATCCTCTCAATAATGGGTGAGCTGGAACGGGCCAACCTCATCGACAGCACGGTGAAACGTGTTGATTACCCTACGCTTCACGATGCGATAGAAGACTGGGATATAAGGGGTGGTAAAGCCGTTCCTGATGCTTTCAACATATTCAGCAGTGCACCTTCGATGGAAAGGAACCTCGTGATGGGATCACATAATACAGCATATAAAGAGCTTGATACTGACAGGGAAAAAGGATGCATACGTTCTGTT
>CAYQBZ010000061.1:0-6167 GCA_964415855.1 uncultured Rikenellaceae bacterium | reverse complement strand
CCCTACAGTCGCGATGGAGGACTTGTGGTATTATATGGAAATATAGCCCGGAAAGGGTGCATAGTTAAGACCGCCGGGATTGACGAATCGCTTTTTTCATTCAGGGGAACGGCCCGTATTTTTGAATCGCAGGAAGATGCTGTTGAAGGTATTCTTAAAGAAGCAGTGGTGCCGGGAGATGTGGTTGTGATAAGGTACGAAGGTCCGAAGGGAGGCCCCGGTATGCAGGAGATGCTCTACCCTACTTCCTACCTTAAATCAAAGGGACTCGGTAAAGAGTGTGCCCTTATTACCGATGGCAGGTTCTCCGGGGGAACTTCGGGATTATCTGTCGGACATATATCGCCTGAGGCTGCTGCCGGCGGAGAGCTGGCCCTGGTAAGGACAGGAGATATCATAAAAATAGATATAACAGGCAGAAAAATAAATGTCCTGGTCCCGGAGAAAGAGCTCGAAAAAAGAGCAGCAGAAGAGAAATTAAAAGGTGATAATGCATATAAGCCTGAAAAACGCAGGAGGCAAATACCTGCATCGCTCAGGGCATATGCCGCCTTAGTAAGCTCAGCCGACCTTGGCGCCATAAGGATGATTTAGGGTGCCGGGTCCCAGACTTTGCTGAAGCTCCGGATGACAGAGTCCGGTGCACATCACTTGATAACAGAAAATATAGCAATTTGACATAAAGACATTTTAACGACAATAATATGAAGACTGATAAGGAAACGGAAAAATTAATGGAACAGGAGCCCGTAAAAGTTAACGGACATGAGCATATTACGGGTGCGGAAGCAATTTTGCAATGCCTTATTGAAGAGGGAGTTGATACAATATTCGGTTACCCTGGCGGAGCAATAATGCCTGTGTATGATAAGCTTATGGATTTTGAAGACAAGCTGCATCATTACCTTACAAGGCATGAGCAGGGAGCTGCCCATGCAGCACAGGCTTACGCAATGGTCACAGGGAAACCCGGGATCTGCTTTGCCACATCAGGACCCGGTGCCACTAACCTTGTGACCGGCATAGCCAATGCTTTTCTCGATTCTGTTCCAATGGTTTTTATAACGGCACAGGTAGTCTCAAGCCTGATAGGTACAGATGCCTTTCAGGAGACAGACATTATTGGTGTTTCGATGCCGGTAACAAAATGGAACTGCCAGATTAAAACGCCTCAGGACATACCCGATATTATTGCAAAAGCTTTTTATATTGCAAAATCGGGACGTCCCGGTCCGGTTTTGATAGATATTACTAAGGATGCCCAGATAGAGAAGCTGGATTTCAAGTATAAAAAATGCAACTACATAAGAAGCTATAATCCAAGGATACCTCTTCATACTAAAGCAATAGAATCGGCGGCAATAATGATCAATCATGCCGAAAGACCTCTGATCCTGGCAGGCCACGGTGTACTCATCTCAAAGGCAGAAAAGGAACTCAGGGAGTTTGCAGAGAAGACAGGGATACCTGTTGCACTGACTTTGCTTGGTCTTTCTTCTTTCCCATCCGATCACAGGCTGTATGCAGGATTTCTGGGCATGCACGGTAATTACGGCCCCAATCTTCTTACAAATGAGGCTGACCTTATAATAGCTATCGGAATGCGGTTTGACGACCGGGTTACAGGGAACCTTAAAAAGTATGCTAAAAATTCAACGATAATACATATAGAGATTGATGCAGCAGAGATAAATAAAAATGTCCCCGTTGATGTCGAGATCAATAACGATGCTAAAGAGGTTCTTAAATATCTGATACCGCTGGTAAAAGAGCGCTCCTTCGAGAAATGGATAAGGGAATTCCGCATATGTGACAAGACTGAATATGAAAAAGTAATTAAAGCGGAAACCTTACCGGAATCAGGAGAGATAAGAAGGGGCGAGGTAGTAAGTCTGATTTCTGAAATCACTAAGGGAGAGGCAATTATAGTAACTGATGTCGGACAGAACCAGATGGTTGCCGCCAGGTACTATAAATACTCCAGGCCAAACAGCCTGGTTACTTCCGGAGGTATGGGAACCATGGGATTCGGACTTCCTGCAGCAATCGGGGCCAGGATAGGATGCCCGGATAAGGATGTGATAACATTCCTGGGGGACGGAGGGTTCCAGATGACTGTACAGGAGCTTGGTACAATATTACAGTATAATATACCGGTTAAGATCATTATACTGAACAACAATTACCTGGGGATGGTAAGACAGTGGCAGGATATGTTTTTCGCGAAAAGATATGCCTCCACAGAACTGATCAATCCTGATTTTGTTATGATCTCAAAGGGATACGGCATTCCGGCAAAGAAAATAACTAAGAGAGAAGATCTGAAGAAGGCGCTGGATGACATGTTTGCTGCAAAGGGAGCCTACCTGCTTGACATTACTGTAGAAAAAGAAGGAAATGTATTTCCGATGGTGGAACCGGGTGCCTCAGTATCGGAGGTCAGACTTACGTATTAATAATTATAACGAAATAATATGAAACAGGAATTTACTATATCAGTTTTTACCGAGGATCATATTGGGATTCTCGGACAGATAACAATCATCCTTACCCGCAGGCAGATCAACATTGACAGCCTGGCTGCATCAGAGTCAGCAGTAAGAGGGGTTCACCTGCTGACAATAGTAGTCAAAACGACAAATGAGATGATCCAGAAAGTGGCGCGCCAGATGGAAAAGCTTGTTGATGTACTTAAAGTGTTTGTCCATACTTCTGACCAGATCATCTACCAGGAGCTTGCATTGTTCAAGGTCTCCACAAAGGGATTAATGTCAGGCAATATCATTGATAACATCATACGAAGTCAGCATGCCCGTATAATGGAGGTCACGCCTGAATATATCGTACTGGAAAAGACGGGCCACAAATCAGAGGTGACCGATCTTCTTCATAAACTTGAACCATACGGGGTCCTGCAGTTCGTTAGATCCGGGAGAGTAGCTATAACAAAACAGGTAAAAGAGCTGAACTCATACCTCAAGGAAATGGATGAAGCTGAAAGGTCAGATGCTGAAAAGCTGAAGATACTTAATTAAGAAAATAGTATTATTAACATATCTAATATCTTAAATCATGGCAAAAATTGATTTTGGCGGAGTAACAGAAAATGTAGTAACAAGAGAAGAGTTTCCACTTTCAAAAGCCCGCGAAGTTCTTAAAAATGAAGTTGTAGCGGTTATCGGTTATGGTGTTCAGGGACCTGCCCAGGCAATGAACATGAAAGATAACGGTATTAATGTTATTATAGGACAGGCGCCCGAGTTCAAAGCCGACTGGGATAAAGCCGTGGCTGACGGCTTTGTGCCGGGAAAGACACTTTTCCCTGTTGAAGAAGCCGCTGCAAAAGGTACGATTATTCAATATCTTGTATCTGATGCAGCTCAACGCATACTCTGGCCAAAGCTTAAACCATGCCTGAAAAAGGGAGATGCGCTCTATTTTTCGCACGGATTCTCAATCACATACAAAGAACACACAGGTGTCATCCCCCCTGCCGATATTGATGTAATACTCTGTGCACCAAAAGGATCAGGAACCAGTGTAAGACGTAATTTCCTTGCAGGCGCCGGAATAAACTCAAGCTATTCTGTCTTCCAGGATTATACAGGAAGAGCTGAAGAAAGGACTATTGCTCTGGGTATTGCAATTGGTTCAGGATACCTCTTCCCTACAACTTTTGAACAGGAAGTGTACAGCGATCTTACAGGTGAACGAGGTGTGCTTATGGGTGCCCTTGCCGGTATAATGGACGCCCAGTACCAGGTACTGCGTGAGAATGGTCACAGCCCTTCAGAAGCATTCAATGAGACTGTCGAAGAATTAACGCAGAGCCTTATCCGCCTGGTTGATGAAAAAGGAATGGACTGGATGTACGCGAATTGCAGCGCTACGGCCCAGCGCGGGGCTCTTGACTGGAGACCCAGGTTTAAAGAGGCCACACTACCTGTTTTCACTGAGCTGTATAATAAAGTTAAGTCCGGAGAGGAATGCGTCAGGGTTCTTAGTTCAACCGGTGCTGCCAATTATAAGCAGATTCTGGATGGCGAACTGAAAGAACTTGGTGAGTCTGAGATGTGGCGGGCCGGCGCAGCAGTACGGAAGCTCCGACCTGTGAAATAATAACCCTTAACAAAACTTTACACAAAATGGATAATAAGATTTTAATTTTCGATACCACCTTAAGGGATGGAGAACAGGTGCCGGGATGCCAGCTGAATACAATTGAAAAGATTGAAGTAGCACAGGCCCTCGAAGCTCTCGGGGTGGATATTATAGAAGCAGGATTCCCTATTTCAAGCCCGGGGGATTTCAAATCGGTTGTTGAAATTTCAAAGGCAGTGACAAATCCTGTGATATGTGCTCTTACACGTGCAGTCAAGAAAGATATTGAAGTCGCTGCTGAATCACTTGAATTTGCAAAAAGGAAAAGGATCCATACAGGAATCGGGACATCACATTTTCACATAAAATACAAAATAAAGACCACACCGGAAGAGATACTGAGGAGAGCTGCCGATGCAGTTAAATATGCAAAGAAATTTGTGGAGGATGTTGAGTTCTATGCCGAAGATGCCGGGAGAAGTGAGAACGAATACCTCGCAAAAGTTATCGAGGCTGTTATTCACGCAGGTGCTACAGTGGTGAACATCCCGGACACTACAGGCTATTGCCTTCCTGAAGAATACGGGGAAAAGATAAGGTACCTTAAAGAAAATGTCCCGAATATAGACAAAGCGATCATATCAACTCACTGCCATAACGATCTTGGAATGGCTACGGCAAATACCATGATGGGCATCCTTAACGGGGCAAGACAGGTTGAAGTGACGATCAATGGTATTGGCGAACGTGCAGGGAATACGTCGATTGAGGAAATCGCCATGATATTAAAAAGTCACCATAACCTCAATTTAAGAACTGATATAAACTCAAAGCTTATTTACAGCACGAGCCGGTTGGTATCGACCCTCATGAGCATGCCTGTCCAGGCAAATAAGGCCATTGTAGGAAGGAACGCATTTGCCCATTCCTCCGGAATTCATCAGGATGGCGTTCTGAAGAACAGGGAAAACTATGAGATAATTGATCCTGTGGAGGTTGGCATAAGAGAATCCTCAATAATCCTTACGGCCAGAAGCGGCAGGGCTGCGCTTAATCACCGCCTTGAGCTGCTGGGTTTCAAATTCGGGAAAGAAGAGCTCGACGATATTTATCACAGGTTTCTCCTTCTTGCAGATAAAAAGAAAGAGATCAATGATGAGGATATAAGGATACTGGCCGGTGTCGTCTTCCAGGGTGAAAAATCCCTTAAGCTCGATCTTCTGCAGGTTTCCTGCGGGAAATCGCTGGTACCTGTTGCCACGGTAGGCTTAAAAATAAACGGCGAAGTGCACTTTTCCACGGCAACGGGTAATGGACCCATCGATGCGGCATTTACCGCCGTCAAACAACTTATAAGCAAAACGGTCCATCTTGAAGAGTTTCTCATACAGGCTATCACGAGAGGGAGTGACGACCTTGGAAAAGTACATATACAGGTGGAGCACGAAGGGAAGATGTACTATGGATTTTCAGCACACACTGATATTATTACAGCTTCAGTGGAAGCATTTATAGATGCACTGGCAAAAATTTAATCAATCCGCCCCCCATCCCCCCCTGAAGAGGGGCTAAATCCATTACTGAATTATACCCCCTTCAAGGGGCAGGGGGCAAAAAAAACAGAGAAAAAGACATTTCACATTAATGAACAGATGACAGCGAAAACACTATTTGACAAGATATGGGACAGCCACGTGGTACGTTCCATAGACGAAGGGCCGGATGTTTTGTATATCGACAGGCATTATATCCATGAAGTAACCAGTCCACAGGCTTTTAATGGATTGAAAGAGAGGGGCATACCTGTTTTCCGTCCCGGTAATACACTGGCAACGGCTGATCATAACATACCTACCAGGGACCAGCATCTGCAGATAAAGGATGAACTGTCCAGGAACCAGGTTGAAAGACTGGCTCAGAACTGTAAGGAACACGGGATTGAAATGTTCGGACTGAATCACGACAAGAACGGGATAGTACATGTGATAGGTCCTGAATTAGGATACACACTTCCCGGCATGACCATTGTCTGTGGTGACAGCCATACATCAACACACGGAGCTTTC
>CAYQBZ010000060.1:0-12251 GCA_964415855.1 uncultured Rikenellaceae bacterium | reverse complement strand
TGCTCCATATCATCTGTCAGCATACTCATAGCACTCGAAATATCAGACAGAATGAAATTAAGTGTTTCCTCCAGTGTGGATCTCGTTATCGTCAGGTAATCCTGACCAAGTTCGAATGGCTGGTCGGTCAGGACCAGTCCTCCGTGAACAAGCCAAAGATTACCATACATCATTGCCCTGATAAAATAAGCTTCTCCTTTCATCCGGGTAATAAGAGCCTCGTCGGCAGGAGTGACTGTTGGAACATCATCTATATTTGCGAGCAACAGGTTTACGCTCTGAATATTGGCATAGATCTGCTCCCAGCGCGCATATGAAGCATAGTTGGTATTCTGAAAGTATCCAACATTATCCGGGCTCATCTGGTCTTTGAACCACCTGTAGTTCTGCGGACGGTGGATACACAGGCACTCATCTGTTCCCGAAGATATCAGGTCTTCCCTGTTCCTCGAAGTATAGCTTGCGTTCCCGTACATCCTGTCGTAACATCTTCCCAGGAAAGCCTCTGTAAGACCTATGTCGGAAAAGACAGCATCCTGGTTAAACGAATCAACGGGCTTCTGGTCAAGAACATCTTCCTTACATGATGTTGCAATGAGCATCAGTACCGCGATTACAAAAATATAATTAAATAGTTTTTTCATATTTTCTTTTTTAAATGGTTTACAATTAATTAAAATGTAATATTAGCACCAATAGCAAATGTCTTCATTGCAGGATATACCATAGGATTTCCGATCTCAGGATCGAACCACTTCTGGGCTGCCCAGATCAGAGCCAGGTTGTTGCCTGAGAAGTAAACACTGGCATTTGATACTCCGATACGGCTATAGAGATTGCTTGGAATGTGATAGGTGAGCACAAGGTTTTTCAGACGGCAATAAGCCATATTACTATAGTAGTAGGTGCTTCTTCCCCCGTCGAAATTCCAGTAGTAGTCTCCCCTGTTATAAGCTCTCGGCACATCGGTGATATCACCTGGGTTGATCCATCTGCCTTCATAGTTCCACATGAAGTAGTTACCTGCTTCACCCCTCCTGTTATCCTGGTAGTTTAATCTCATATATTCACCCTGGCCCTGTAAAAGAACTGAAAGGGTGAAATCCTTCCATGTTGCGTCAAGATCAATACCATAGAATACCTGAGGTGCATCTGTACCATCGAGAAGTATCTGGTCGTCACTGTTTATTGAACCGTTCCCGTCGGTATCCCTGAAGATCAGGTCACCCGGCTCGGCGCCGCTCCAGTGAGGATAGGCATCGACAGCTGCCTGGTCGGCAAATACACCAATACAATCATACACTAGTGTAGCGCCATAAGGATGTCCAGTCCTTACCTGCCAGGCAACATTTCTTTCAGGCTCGTCCATAAATACAACCTCGTTATGGTTATAGCTGAAATTACCTGTAAGATCAATACGCAGAACAGAAGAAACAGATTTATGTATTCCTGCGTCGATCTCAAATCCTTTGTTATCGACCCTTGCTATGTTCTCATCAGGGAGAGTAAGCCCAGTAAATCCCGGGACTGAAGCATCTCTTGATGCAAGAATATTCTCCCTTTTATTATAGAAGACCTCAACATTCAGGTGAAGGAGGTCGTTCAGGAGCTTGGAGTCGAAACCGATGTTTTGTGTGGTCTGTGTTTCCCATGTAATGTTCGGGTTGGCAACAACCGACTGGTAAGTAACAGTCTCTACATCGGAACCTGTACCGAATGTGGCACCGGTTGACAGGGCAAACTTGTTGACATACTGGAATGAAGATCCCGGGTCCATTCCCATCTTACCATAAGAAGCTCTCAGCTTAAAATAGTTGATAAATGGGATGTTATTCTTCCAGAAATCTTCCTCTGATGCACGCCATCCTACCATGAAACCAGGGAAATAACCCCATCTTCCTTCAGGCGGGAATTTAAGTGAACCGTCAGCACGGAACAGCACCTCTGCAAGATATTTTCCTTTGTAACCATAAGTTGCACGTCCGATATATGATTTACGTGCATACACTGAAAGACCTCCTCCGTTGTTCAGCTCTGCAAGACCTCCGGCGTCGAGGGTCTGGATGAGTGTTGAAACGTAATACCTTCTGAATCCCCAGAAGTCGTTTGAATTGTTTTCGTACTGCTCAAAACCACCGAACAGGGTTATGTCGTGATCGCCAAATGACTTGATATAATTGGCATCAATGTTGATGGTCTTCCTTACTCTCCGGCTGTAATTCTCTGTAAGCTCAGGTGAATTAAGTCCCCTTGGTGTCGGAGTAAGTTCCATACTTGTTATGAATCCCTGTGAATTTCTGACAGCAGTCTCCCATTTCGGGAAGTAGAGCAGCCATGGCTGGAAGAATCTCTTACGGTAGAAGTTATTCACGTCATATGCGTACTGTCCGTTGAGTGTAAGACCTTTAACCGGAGATACGCTTACCTTAATAGTATTCTGCATCTGATAAGTCTTCTGTTCATCTTTCCCGGTTTCGAAAGTTGAGGTTACAACAGGGTTGTCACCGTACTCGATATCGGGACCCGGCTCACCTGTAGGCCAGAATGACCACTGTGTAGGAACAAGACGTGTTGCTTGTCCAACTATACTTCCTGCGCTGTTGCGGGGATAGGTCTCATTATTCTGGATATAGGCATAATCATAGGAGAGCTTCAACCAGTCTGTTACAGGAAGGTCGAGTTTTGCACGGATATTATACTGCTTGTAGTTTGTGGAAGACTGTGCATAGAATGACTCGTCACCCCTCATACCTGCAGAAAAATAGTAATTCACTCCTTTGGAACCACCGTCAAGCGTTATGGTGTGCTTGAAATTGGTTGTCCAGTTTTTGATAAGGTCGCCATACCAGTCGCTGTCGGGATGCTCCCATGGGTCTTCATGGCTCTTGAAGAGTGCGATATCAGCATCGCTGTAGGTACGTGATTTACCTTCGTTGACCTGGTACTCTGAAAGCATTGTAGCATATTGCCATGCATTTGTTGTCTGCGGGACAACGGTAGGTGTCAGGAAACCCTGGAAGAACTGGTAGTTCAGCCTCGGTAATCCTTCGGTACCTCTTTTTGTTGTAATAAGGATAACCCCGTTTGCGGCCTGTGCACCGTAGATAGCAGCTGAAGCATCTTTAAGTACGGAAAGGCTCTCAATATCAGCGGGATCAATGTCTGACATGCTACGTCCGATAATACCGTCAACTACGATAAGAGGTGCGGTATTTCCCTCACCACCCATGGTTGAACGGCCACGGACAAGGATCCTTGGATCAAGGTCACCGGGCTCACCACTATCCTGTATAACAATGGAACCTGGCAGACGTCCTGATATTGCATTCGATACTGAAGCAGCCGGAATGGATGCAATACTTCCTCCGGATATTGAAGTTACGGCACCAACAACGTTAGCACGTTTCTGGGTACCATAACCTACAACTACAACTTCATCGAGACTTGTCAGTTCGGCTACCATTTCCACAGTTACTGAGGTCCGTCCGGCAAGAGGGATCTCCTGTGTATCGTAACCGATAAATGATATTACCAGTGTTGCATTAGGATCATTGGTGGTGACTGTGAAATTTCCGTTTATATCGGAAATAGCTCCAATGGATGTTCCCTGGACCTGGATATTCACACCGACCATAGCTTCACCGGTAGCAGCATCGCTGATTGTCCCCTGGACCCTTATCTGCTGCTGGTCAGCAACAGATCCGGAGGGATCATCACCGGTTGGATTTTCCGCTGTAAGCGAATAGGCTGGTAGCACTAATCCGCAGAACAGAAGAATAGTCACAATTTTCATAGTTAGCAGTAACTTGTGAAAATTTGCATTTGGCTTAAAAGGCCAAAAGTTGTTGGGAGTTTTTTTCATACTGTTACACTGTTAGTTAGTTAATAAATAGTTAGTTATTAGGGTTGTTAATAGTTATTCGGAATTTGGTTTAATTGTTCACAAGAATGCCTTCAGGCACTTGGTGAAATGATATTCTGTTCGATACAGGTCAGGAAAAAAAGGAAGTGCTAAATTTACACTCATATGATCAGGAAAAAATAATATCAACTGTCTTTTCAAACTTTAATCTTTTGGTTTTAGTACTGTTTTTGCATATGAAAGCAAGCCACAATAGTGCAATGTAGTGAGGATAATTTTGAAAAACAAATTTTTTCAGAATTTTATTCCTGTTTTAATCCAAAAAGTGATAAATATTTTCCTATTCCGCATTACCGGTCTTCTCATCAAATTCACAAACCACCCTGAATCCCACGTGAAAACAGTCGGAGAACCACCATATGCTTTTGGGCATCTGGGGGTCTGTTCTCAGCCATGAAGCAGTCCTTGTATAATCACGCGAAGCACTCCTGACCATCTCTGCCTCATTCAAAAATGCACCTCCCCTCACAACATGCTCCGTGCCTTCTTCAGGGCCCTGTGGATCCTTCACAATACCTTCAGGATACTGTGAATATGCATCAGGCTGGTACCAGTCGGAGCAAAATTCCGCAACATTACCAGCCATGTTCTTTAAACCAAAGGGATTTGGCTTAACCCTGTCGGGTGGTTGTGTTTTGTTTGGACTGTTCTCCTTATATATTATATAGGTATTAATTAAAGTGGTATCGTTTTTCGATAGTTTTGCTCTCAATCCTGTTTTCTCAAATTTCTTCGGGTCGCCCGGGAAGAAGTAGGGGCTTTCGGTTCCTGCCCTGCATGCATACTCCCACTCTGCCTCTGTAGGCAGGCGGTATGTCTTTCCCGTCACCTGACTGAGCCACCTGCAATAGGTTTCAGCAGCATGAAATGAGAATGATATAGCCGGTCGCTTCCCCATACCCCAGCCCTGGTCAGGCTGACCATATGGTGGAGTGGCGCCGGAGATAGCATCAGTCTCACCTTCATCCTGTGATCTCAGTCCCTCAGTATCAGTTGTTCGTCCCTCGGCAGCTGTCTGAATATAAAATGCCAGGTATTCATCCCAGGTAACTTCAACCTCAGCCATAAAGAAGGGACTCAACTCAACCTCCCTGACCGGTCCTTCATCCTCATCGCGGAATGGTTCCTCAGCAGGACTGCCCATTTTGAATGTCCCGACCGGAATGGCGACCATGTTAAATGAGACTGATGATTTTGGTATTCTCTCGGTAAAATTTTCAAATGATGAAACTTTTGCCGGCTCCAGGTAAATCTCCTTGGCTGCCGAGGATACATTTCCGAATGTGGCATTGCTGCCATGCGTATAACCCTCTATAAAATGACCGGCATTTAAATGACAGTTTATACAATGCAGATCCTCAGTTTTATCTGTTTGATTATAATAAAGGTGTGCATCCTCACCCTCCTTTGAAAGTTTGGCAGGAAACAGGTTTTCATGACAATGTATACAGCTGCTTTCATAAACATATCCACGTGCAACCTCCAGCCTCCTGCGGTCAGCCCAGTTAAATGAAGCGGAATCCTTTGTCCAGTAACTCCACAAATCGCGCAGGCCTGTTGTAGCTTTTGCCCACAGGTACCCTTCTCCATGAGGCGGAAGGTGACATTCGGCACATCCTACCCTGTATCCTGACTGTGTATCATAGTGCACGGATCTTTTCCAGTCTGCGTCGGCCTGGGGATGTATGTGACAGGAAATACAATAATCATTTGTTGATGTATTACGAATGGCTTTGTTCCCACCTGCAATAAGCAGGATACCTACTAAAAGTCCGGGTAAAAACCACAAAAGAAATCGCTTCATAGTAATATTTTTGTGCGCTCAATATAGAAAAAATATTCTTTAGCAAAGACAGTGCTTTGCCATTTTTTACGTTATTTTGAATGATTAAAGACAAAATAAATTATCGTTTTTGGTGTTATATATCAATACTGTCTCCGGATTAAACAAAGAGTTTACCTTCGGTCAGCTCTTTGTAATTTCATATTTCCTCTGTTTAATATAAATTTATATCCTGATTAACTGTTACCTATGAAGAGAATAATTGTTTTAATCCTGGCCCTAATCATCGCTTTCCCTCTAAGTTCACATCCCTGGAAACCGGGTCACTATATTATTATTGACACCGACGGTGGGATTGATGATATGAAGGCTATTAGCATGATGCTGGCATCTCCCGATGTAAGGGTACTTGCAATAACAGTCTCGCCGGGAGCGCTCTCAGCCGACAAAGCATATATCAAGGTAAAGAGCCTTCTGAATTCATTCTACCACGAAGGTATTCCTGTGGGAGTTAACAGGGAATGCAAATTCAGGTCCCCTGACTTTCAGAGGCCAGATGGGGTGAAGAAGACCAGCCCGACAGCAGAAAAGCACCCGGTATTATAAGCCTTATAAATGAAATGCTTACAACAGAATCAACGAAAGTAAGCTTAGTGTGCCTGGGAGGATTATCAACGGCCTCCATGGCAATGAAAGAACTCCCGCTTTTCAGGCAACAGGTCAAGGAGATAATCTGGAGTACCTCCGGAACAGGTAATAATTCCGGATTTAATTACAATATTGATAAACAAGCTGCCGATGATGTCATTAATAATGATATCCCTGTCAGAATAGTACACGGTTTTGGTGATGTAACTTTCTACAATGAAGCTACCCTCGAAAAATTATCCAGTATCCCAACAGTTTATGCTGACAGGATTTCCACATCTTTCAAGACAGAGGCAATAAAGAACCACGATTATGCTTACAGCATGAACGATGAAATGGCTGCAGTCTACCTTCATTTCCCGCAACTTTTCAAAAATGTGACAAATCCCGACAGCACAGGCATTTTCCCTGTCAGTATCGATTCAGTAAGGACAGGTTCGCTTAAGATCCTTGCAGGAGAAACAGTTGCCAGGAACCAGGTGATCAAAAAGTTTCCTGTTGATCCTTCGTTTTATTTTGCTGATATTGAACCTTCTGTGACTGAAATAATTTCAAAATACGGTATTGATGAATGGATCTCAGGTGTTATTACCAGTGAGTTGCACCGTCACCTGGGAACCTTTGCCATTGTTGGTGTTAAGATGGGTATCAGGGCAAGGGAATACTTCGATACCGGAGTGGATGAGTTCAGGGCTGTTTCATTTGCGGGCTCTGTACCCCCCACAAGTTGCATGAACGATGGTGTACAGGTAAGCACCGGAGCCACACCCGGTCATGGTTTGCTTAGCGTCATTACCGTCTCCGTTCCAATCCCTTCGGCTGAGTTCACATATATGAACCGGAAAATAAGACTGACATTAAAACCCGAGCTGGCGCAAAAGATTAGTTCAGAGCTTAAAGAGATCAACTTCGTTTATGGTCTCGACAGTAATATCTACTGGGAACTGGTAAGGAAAAACACAATTAAATACTGGCTGAGTCTGGACCGGCATGAAATATTTGATATTGAAGAGCTTAAAAAGTAAATACCCCCTGGGGGCAAAACATCCAGCAACGTATTAGTCCCGCTTATGCGGGATTGGAGGGTTATTATAAGCATCAAAAAAGTCATTACCCTTATCATCCGTAATTATGAAAGCAGGCATATTCCCGACTCTTATCTTCCTGACGGCCTCCATTCCGAGATCTTCAAAATCGACCATCTCAACAGATTTGATATTTTCGGCGGCCAGTATAGCTGCCGGTCCTCCAATTGAACCAAGATAGAAACCACCGTGCTTCCTGCAGGCTTCTATGACCTGTCGGCTGCGGTTTCCTTTTGCCACCATTACAAGTGATCCTCCCATGCTCTGGAAAAGATCCACGTAGGAATCCATCCTCCCGGCAGTAGTGGGGCCAAAGCTTCCTGAAGGTTTTCCGGCTGGTGTTTTTGCCGGTCCGGCATAATATACAGGGTGGTTCTTAAAGTACTCAGGCATAGGTTTTCCTTCATCAAGCAGTTTCTTTATCCTTGCATGCGCTATATCCCTGGCTACTATGAGAGTACCATTCAGACTAAGCCTTGTTTTAACAGGATATTTAGTCAGCTCTGCAAGCACCTCCTTCATCGGTCTGTCAAGATTGACCTCTACAGGTTTCTCAAGCTCCGGAGCTTTCTCAGGCATAAATCTGGCAGGATTAAGCTCAAGCTCTTCAAGGAAGATCCCATCCTTATTTATCTTAGCCTTAATATTCCTGTCGGCGCTGCAGCTTACTCCAAGCCCGACCGGACATGAAGCAGCATGCCGCGGCATCCTGATAACCCTTACATCATGAACAAAATATTTGCCTCCGAACTGAGCTCCGACACCATATTCGTGGCATATCTTTTCGATCCTGGCCTCCCATTCAACATCACGAAAGGCCCTGCCTGAAGCGTTCCCTGTAAGCGGCAGATGATCAAGATAACCAGCTGAAGCTTCCTTGACAGTTTTAAGAGTTGCCTCTGCAGATGTGCCTCCGATAACAAGTGCCAGATGGTAGGGAGGACAGGCAGATGTTCCCAGTTCCTTTATCTTTTCCTTAACAAATTTTATGAGTGACTCCTCATTAAGCAACGATTTTGTCTGCTGGTAAAGGAAAGTCTTATTTGCAGAGCCTCCTCCCTTTGTCACGAAAAGAAATTCAAAGGAATTACCTGAGGTTGCATAGATATCAATTTGTGCCGGGAGGTTGCTCCCGGTGTTCTTTTCTTCAAACATCGACAGGGGAACTATCTGGGAATAACGAAGATTTTTATCCCTGTATGTCTCAAATATTCCCCTTGAGAGATGTTCAGCATCATTACCTCCAGTCCGTACATTCTCTCCCTTCTTCCCTATCACAATAGCAGTACCCGTGTCCTGGCACCAGGGCAGTTCCCCTCTGGAAGATATCACGGTATTGCGGAGCATCATATAAGCCACAAACCTGTCATTATCTGTTGCTTCAGGATCATCCAGTATTTTTGCAAGCTTTTCCAGGTGGGAGGTCCTCAGGTAAAAGGAGAGATAAAAAACAGCTTCTTTTGCAAGCAGTTCAAGACCCTTCGGATCCACTTTTAGAATTTCATTCCCTCCTTCCCTTACAACCTCAACAAAATTCTTTGTCAACAACCTGTAGCCGGTTGAGTCCTTTTCTATCTGAAATGGTTTCTCATAAATAAAATCTGCCATATCTTTAATATTGCTTCGTTAACAATAGATTATTCAATCCGGAATATTATAATCTCTTATAAGCCAATATCAAATGTAGAAACAAATGATGTATCATACAAAGAAAATACATTAAATGCATTACATAATTTCTGCAAAACTGAACTTCTCTTTTGCCCTTATCCCCTTTTGAGTCATTTCGAGGTTACAGCACTCAATATGCTCATCATGCTGAAAAACAAGGATATAATCGTCTTCAAGAGCCTTCTTTAGCAGCTCAGCTTTTTCATCTATAGTTTTAAGCGACTCAATATCATAACTCATGTTCCAAATAAGTGGAATATGTGCAACTGTAGGTACCAGGTCCCCTGTATAAACCAGAGTTCTTCCCCTGTACCTGATAACAGGTAACATCAATCCTGGAGTATGCCCGTAACACATCATAACTGATAAGCCTGGAAATAATTCCACATCATCATCAACAAGATTAAGGTGTCCGCTCTGCTCAATGGGTAGTATATTTTCCCCGAGAAATGCATCAGCTTCCCTCAGGTTGTTACGAGAGGCCCACTCCCACTGAATCCTGCTAACATGGTATGTGGCACACGGGAATGTAAGTTCAAATCCTGTTCCTGTTGCATTCTTCTTAACACCCCCACCGCAGTGATCGGCATGCAGGTGGGTAAGAAATACATCTGTAATATCTTCCGGTCCGTAACCCCTGGTACTCAGTCCCTTTAAAAGACCTTCTCCCCCGTGCAGGTGAACATGCCGGAAGAATTTTTCGTCCTGCTTGTCGCCCCAGCCGGTATCTACCAGGATAATATGGCCATCAGTCTGCACTATAAGCGACCGCAGGGTAAGAACAATCAGGTTGTTCTCATCTGAAGAATATACCCTTGACCAAAGGACCTTCGGAACAACACCGAACATTGCTCCACCATCCACCTTAAAATTAGATATGTTGAAAAGCTGAAGCTTCATAATAATTTTCCTGTTTACAATAATAATAAATATTTGGATCGGCTGTTGACAATAACCTTTATATCTGCGCCAATCAACGTGATCTGCGGGAAGTCATTATATACATCGTCTTCTCAACTACCTGTACCACTGTGACTTCTCTGTAATCCTCTGAAATTTCTCTGTGCGCTCTTTTAGCAATTCGGAACTTACACCTGATGGCACAGGTAAAATGAATTTAAATTTCTGACAAATTTATGATATCTTTCCAATCCGGATCGTAACCAATAATATTTCAAAAATTCAAGATCATGAAAAAATCAGTAATTACAGCTTTAATATTTGCAATTGCTGCATGCCTGATGGCACAGTCAGGAAGAGTATCTGACAACCTGTCAATGCAGAGCAAAATTCTGAAAATGGATCGCAAGTATGCCATTTACCTGCCTCCTGACTATGAGACATCACAGCGTAGTTATCCTGTCCTGTATCTTTTACACGGAGCCGGCGATGACCAGACAGGCTGGGTACAGTTTGGTGAGGTATTAAGAATTGCTGACGAGGCAATAAAGTCGGGTACAGCTACGGCAATGATAATTGTTATGCCCGATGCCAATACCGGCAGACGTGGCTATGTTAATGATGTTAAAGGGGAATGGCGCTATGAGGATTTCTTCTTTGAGGAGTTCATGCCGTATATTGAAAAGACCTACCGTATAAAAGGAGAAAAAAGGTATCGCGCAATTGCCGGACTGTCAATGGGAGGAGAAGGCACATTTATTTATGCCCTGCATCACCCGGAGCTTTTTTCATCAGCCTGTCCGCTTAGCGCAGCCACAGGTCCTCAAAGTATCGAAGAGCTGAAAAATTACAGGCTCTGGCAGGGCGTGGAGGGTATCACCGATACACAGAAAGAGGATTATTTCAGGAGATACAGTGTATTATCATTGATAAAGAACATGCCGGATGACCAGAAAAGAGCTGTAAGGTGGTATATAGATGTTGGTGATGACGATTTTCTTTATGAGGGTAATTCGCTCGTACATATTGCTATGCGCAAAAAAGAGATCCCTCATGAATACAGGGTGCGTGACGGTGTTCACAGCTGGGTTTACTGGAGGGCCTCCCTGCCAAAAGTACTTGAATGGGTGTCAATGACTTTCCACCAGTCGTAAGAAAGTTGTTGCAAAATATCCTGTCCTAAACCGCTTTTGATTTTCTTTTTACGGTCAGTGAGAACATTATCCTCATGAGGAGCCTTATCATCTGGTATGAGAACCAGTTGAAAAGCTTGTCGTACATTCTCTTGTGGTGAATGTACTCCTCAAAAATTACCTCGCGGCAATCCTTTTCAATGATATCCAGGAGAATTGCCTCAAAATGTGCCGCGAACTTCTGATCAAGTATGTCAGCATTCATTTCAACACTGCCATAATCGCTCAGGTGGTTAAGGTTATAACTTCCTATTGTACACCAGTTCCCATCAACTGTCGCAACTTTGGCATGCATGTTGGATGGCAGGTATTCATATATCTTGATATTGTTTCTCAGAATAAAATCATAAAGGAACCTGGTGGCTCTCTTGAATACCGGAGCATCAGATTCGGCAGCCAGGACAATCTTCAGGTCAACACCTCTCCTGCTTGCATTTCTTAGAAGCTTACGTACATTTCGTCCCGGGAGAAAATAACTTGCCATCATTATCATCCTGTTCTGTGCATGCTTAAGGGCCGAACGATAACTTTTCAATATCTCAACCTTGTTCCTGTACCAGTTGTTCTGCAACACCTTCAGTCTTACATTATCATCATAATAATATGGATTATGAACCGTTTCACGCGATCGGTCCTTTCGCGAGATAAATGTCCTGTTCCATAGCCTTTTAAGTATGAATAATACATGGGCACACTCCGGCCCCCTGATTAATATCGCAAAATCGAGCCACTCTTTCGTTCCTGGTGTGCCATGATACCGGTTTGCAACATTCATTCCTCCTATTATTGCCAGCTCGCCATCGGTCAGCAGTACTTTATGATGAAGACGGAGACTTAACTGGAATCCTCTGGTTATAAGTCCCGGGGAAAACTTCCTGAAAAGTATTCCTGCTTCTTCAACTTCATTAATAAGTTCCCTGGTAAAGGTGCCACCACCGTAAGCATCAAGAAGAAAATATACCCTGACTCCTCTTGCAGCAGCCCTGATGAGAGCTTCTACAATACGTCTTCCCGTTTCATCATCATCAACAATATACGTCTGGAAATGG
>CAYQBZ010000059.1:0-12289 GCA_964415855.1 uncultured Rikenellaceae bacterium | reverse complement strand
AAGATACTGACAGGATTATTAAGCTCCGATCAGGGAAATGTAAAATATTTGAACCTGCTGGCAAAAGCTCAGATAGCCTCCTCCAATCCGGCTGGTGCCTCTGCTACATTTACCAGGCTGCTGAACCAGGGGGTTGCTGATGCCCGGCTCTACCTGCAGAGAGCCGGTTGTTACAGGAAAACAGGTGAGACAGGGAAGGCGCTGACCGATATTGAAAAATACCTTGATATCTATCCGGAAGATAAAGAGGCTCTGAGTATGGCAGGGAAAGTTGAAGCTGCATCCGGTGACAATCTCAAAGCTTTGACTTATTTTTCCGAGAACTTAAAGCTTCACCCTGGCGATGCAGAGTGCTATATTGATAGGGCTGATGCATATTTTGTGTCAAAGGCATGGGAATGGGCAATTGATGATTACAGTATGTCACTGGATCTGAGGCCCGGAAACCCGTATGCCTGGCTCAATAAAGGCATTGCACTTCTTAACGAAGGTCGTACCGGGGATGCATGCCATGACTTCAGGAAGTCCTTCAGTCTTGGAAATAAGAAAGCTACGGAGTATATCAGCCGTTATTGCATTAAATAACAAACTCTCTTCCGCCTTTATCTTATATGCTTCCTGATCCTTTCGAACAGGTCATGAGGCTTAAAAGGTTTGAGAACATAATCGTTGATGTTCAGATCTTCTATCTTATCATGGCTCTCAGACATGATTGCTGCCGTAAGGGCGACAATGGGAATATTCTTCAGTTTTGGATCCTTTGAGTTCCTTATTATCCTGGTAGCTTCGATACCATCCATAACAGGCATATGCAGATCCATCAGTATAAGGTCAAATTCCTGATTTTCGAGCATCTCAAGAGCAAGTTGTCCGTTTTCAGCCTGTGTGACCCTTACACCCCACCCTGTAAGAAATTTGTTGGCAACGAAGAAGTTTATCTTGTTGTCCTCTGCTACAAGGATCTTTTTCCCTTCAAGTCCTGTATATTCTTCAATTTTTTCCGATTCTCCCTTTTGCCTGTTTCCGACCGGTATCTCCAGTAAAATTGCAAAACTAAACGATGATCCGACACCTGGTTCACTTTTAACTGTAATGCTTCCGCCCTGAAGTTCTATCAGTTTCTTGCATATTGCCAGACCGAGTCCTGATCCCCCGAATCTCCTGGTTGTATCTGCTGCAGCCTGGGTAAAGCTATCAAATATCGATGAATGCCTGTCTTTGGGGATCCCGATTCCTGTATCGGTTACATTAAACTCAATCTGTGACTCCATGTTTGTTCGTCGTAACTCCTTAACATACACATTAATACTGCCCTGGTTTGTGAATTTTAAAGCATTTGACAGGAGGTTTGAGAGTATCTGGTTGAGCCTTATAGGATCTCCGATTACGTCCTCCGGAAGTCCAGAACCTTTTACAATATCAAACTCGAGATTTTTGGCTTTTGATCTGAAGGAATATGATCTTAAGATCTCATCGAGGAAGCTGCCAAGATTAAATTGTACCTTTTCGAACACAATTTTACCTGACTCCATTTTATTGTAGTCGAGAACATCGTTTACAAGGGTTAGAAGGTGGTTCCCTGAAAACTTAAGTGTGTTAATATAATCCATCTGGTCCTCGCGGGGATTACCCTGCAAAAGGAGGTTTGTAATTCCAATCACCTCATTCAGTGGTGTTCTTATTTCATGGCTCATGGTAGACATGAATAATTGTTTTGCCTGAGCCGCTTCCTCGGCTTTCTGACGGGCAAAGATTAGATCATCGAGCATCATCCTTCTCTGAATGGCAATCGCGATCTGATTTGCAATAAATTCCAGGATATTCAGATCATCGGCAGAAAATTTGTTCTCATCATTATAATCCTGAAGGCACATTACGCCTATCGTCTTTTCCTCAACATTAAGAGGTACACCCATCCATACCTTGCAGGGAGTTCCAATAAGATCAATGTTTCCTTCTTCCTCCAGAACTTTCAGGTCACCTTCCTTAAGAAGAACAGACTTGTTATTTTTGATGACCCATCCTGTAATAGTCTTCTTTACAGGGAACTCCTGGAAGCTGTCTTTTTCGTCAGTGAATACTGGCAGTGAAACAGTATCTGATGCCTTATCGTAAAGACCTATAAAAAAATTGTTTGTATCCCATATTTTACTGAGTTCAGTAACAATTGCAGGGTAAATTTCTTTTATTTCATTTTGCTTAAGTGCCGCTGACGAAATATTATACAGGATTTCCTGCAGCAACTGATTCTTGATCTCACTGGTAATGTCCCTGTATATTCCCAGACGTGCAACATTTTCATTATTAATTACAATGGAAGTTGCGACCAGGTCGACATGAATCTTATTACCATATTTGTCTTTCCGTACAGTTTTTCTTACCTCCCTGAGGTTCAACGATGCGAGGTTATCTACTCTTTCGGCCTCCTCAATAAGGTCATCAGGCACAACCAGGTCGTTGATCTTCCTCTTTACGGCTTCTTCCGATGTGAAGCCAAACAGGTTGGTAAACTCCATGTTGACCATGGAAATAATTCCTGACTCGTTAGTTATTGCTATTGCCACAGGTGCAGAATCATACAGGTGCTCAAGAAATACTTTTTCTTTTTTGATCTGGTTCTCATATTCCTTGTATTTTGTCATATCAGTTACAACCCCTCTGTACCCGATCTTCTTGTTTCCCAGGAATATACCGAAAGTATGAGTCAGGATGGGAACTAGAGAACCATCTTTTCTTTTGACTGTATATTCCCTGTTTGTAATCTGTCCTGGCGATTTAAGCTGGTTGATGTTTTCATACATCTGTTCATAATTGTCAGGAAATATTTCAGCAACATTCATGCCCGCTTTCAGATCCTCTCTTGTATATCCGAAGAAATCCAGGCCCTGCTTATTTCCGTATACAACATTCCCTTCCAGGTCAATTTCGAATATGATCTGGGGAAGCATTTCAGCAAATTTCTCGAAAAACTCCCCCTGCCTGTACAGGTCATCCAGATTTTTTTGTTTATATCCGGGCTCCCATGTAATAACAATATTTCCGGAGCTCAGTCTGAATCCCATATAAAAGCCTTCAGAATCATCTCCATTCATCGAAGCAGCAAGCTTATGAGAGTCTCCTGTTATACGGATATGGTGAAGAAGCTCAGTCAGCTTCAGACGCCTGGAGAGAGCTGTATCGTCAATGCATCTACCCACTACATCTTCTTTCCTTATAAATTCAACTTCCTCAACCTTCCTGTTCAGATCAATGATGTATATTTTATTATCGTTCCCGATACTGTAGAGAGCAAGGTAACTGCTTATCGTTTCAAATATCTCATCGACCATCTTCCCCTGACTTTCAATAATTTTTCTGTCTTCCGAATAATTTATTTCACTGAAAATGGTCAGAAGGTAATTTTCATTAACAAGCCGGATAATCTCAGCAGATAAAAGGTACTGTTTTTCCTCACCCGATTTTGTCCTGATGTAAATTGGGTATTCCTTTATTTTTCCGAGCTTGGCTGTGAGTTTCAAATACTTGTTGCTCTCTTCCAAATCAACAAAAAGCCGGATGTCCTCAGCGGTTGATCCTACTACTTCATTCTTACTGTAGCCAAGTAAGCTGAGGAATGTGTTGTTTACGTCAATGTACTTCCCGTTATTAAGGTTACTTATTGCCATTAAATGAGATGCCGAGTGGAAAACATTGAAGATCATTTCCCTGTCAATATCACTTTTGCCATGGCTTCCGGAACGGTACGATTCAAGCTCCTTTTCCAACCGCCTATAAGCCTCCTGCAATTTGTCGTATTGTTTTTTGTAATTCATTGACCAGGTGTTTTCAATTACCCGATAAAAATAGCAAATAAATTGATTTTGAAATCTGCAGCTTACAGTTAAAGTTCTTCTTTCAAATATATTGTGTGTCAGCCCTTATATTTACATCCTTAGTCTTACAGCTTCTCATTATAGTATTTGCATATATCTGTTAATCCACACTTGTTGCACATTGGCTTCCTTGCTTTGCATACGTATCTGCCATGTAGTATGAGCCAGTGATGCGCATTGTGGATCAGTTCAGATTTTATGTTCTCGATAAGCTGTTTCTCTGCCTGGAGAGGTGTTTTTGCATTGCTTACCAGGCCAATTCTTACCGATACCCTGAAAACATGTGTGTCCACCGCCATTACTGGTTTATTGAAGATGACAGACCCTATGACATTCGCAGTCTTCCTCCCTACTCCCGGCAGTTTTTCCAGCAGATGAGGATCTGAAGGGATCTGCCCGCCAAATTCTGTTACCAGCATTCTTGCCATCCCGGAAAGATATCTTGACTTGCTGTTAGGGTAGGAGCAGGACTTAATATATTCAAAAATATCTTCCGGTTCAGCACACGCCATAGCTGCTGCATCAGGATATTTCTTCAGCAACGCAGGCGTTATCATATTGACTCTCTTATCCGTACACTGTGCCGATAAGATTACTGCCACAATTAGCTCAAAAGGATCTTGATATGTGAGTTCAGTTCTGACCTCAGGCTGCGTTCTGAGGAAATATTCCATGGTCCCCCTGTATCTTTCCTTCCTTGTCATAGTAATGAAATATTTATGGCGCAGGTAAGATAACACTTTTTATCTTTGCAATAATTTCTGACTGATGCCTGGTTTCCGGCAGCCTGAGTCAGTTGAAAAATGATCTCTTTCTCATTCTTACATGCAAAAATGTTTTATACGGCATAGATTTTATACTTTTGACAACTAAAAACTGATCGTTTGGAAAAGATATTCGTCAATACGCAGGGTGCCCGTTCAGAGATCCTGGTAGGAGCCGGCTGGGAAACGGTAAGAGAGCTTCTTCCGGAGACGGGAATGGCAATTGTTACCGATGACAATGTAAGGGAGATATACGGAAGCAGGTTCCCGGATGGTCATGTATTATCAGTTAAGCCAGGTGAGGAGAGTAAACAGCTTAAGGTAATAGGGACCCTTTCCGAAAGGTTGCTTGAGGGTGGTATTGATCGTACAGGTTTTGTACTTGGTATCGGAGGAGGTGTGGTATGCGATCTGGCCGGATTTCTGGCATCGGTATATATGAGAGGTATCCGTTGCGGATATATTTCAACGACGTTACTGGCCCAGGTAGATGCAAGCACAGGTGGCAAGAACGGTGTTAACCTCGGTGGCACCAAAAATATTCTTGGAAATATCAGGCAGCCTGAATTCGTTATATGTGATCCCACTATGCTGAAAACACTACCTGAACAGGAGTACCTGTCCGGTCTTGCTGAAATGATAAAAACAGCGATTATTGGAGACAGTGAACTTTTCGACCTCATTGAGCAGAGGCACATTGAGATTATGGACAGGGATTGTGATCTTATGTCACTCCTGGTAGCCAGATCAGTTAAATTTAAGGCAGCAGTGGTGTCTGACGACGAGAGGGAAGCAGGACTGAGACGGATTCTTAATTTTGGTCATACATATGGCCATGCGATTGAGATGCAGTTGTCTGTTAAGCATGGTTTTGCGGTAGCATCAGGGATGGAGCTGGCCACATATTTTTCTTACGAACGAGGACTGATCACTGCCGGTGAAAAGGAGAGGATAATAAACCTGCTTGAAAAATATGGGCTTCTTGAAAAGGTCAGCATCAATGCGGATCAGATTACAAAGCTTATATTACATGATAAAAAGAAAACCGGATCCGACATTAATTTTGTTTTTGTGAAAGGAATCGGTCGTGCTGTTGTGGAAAAGATTGCGGTTAGCGAAGTAACAGATTTTTATAGAAAGAACAGGGATAAATTTTAGTATTATGAATTCAATAGGAGTTGTTTTTAAGGTCTCTCTGTTTGGAGAATCTCATGGAGTGGCTATAGGAGTTACCATCGATGGTTGTCCACCGGGACTGCCCGTCAGTCCGGGGGATTTTATTGCCGATCTTAAGAGACGTCAGAGTGGCAGCAGGGGAACTACCCCGCGCCAGGAACCTGATCTTCCTGAAATATTGAGTGGTGTGTACAACGGGTATACCACGGGAGCCCCTGTATCAATCATGACAAGAAATAAAGACAAAATATCATCTGATTATGATGAATTTAAAAATATCCCAAGACCGGGACATGCTGATTTTGTATCACATCTGAAGCACTCGGGCTTTTCGGATATGCGTGGGAGCGGACATTTTTCCGGCAGGATAACCTGGGGTCTGGTTACAGCAGGCGTACTGGCAAAAAAAATACTGTCAACATCGGAAGTCAGCGCCAGACTTATCTCTGCAGGGGGATCTGAAAATATTGAAGAGGCCGTGAGGAAAGCTATTGAACTTAACGACTCGATAGGAGGGATAATTGAATGCAGGGTTACTGATCCTCCAAAGGCAATAGGTGAGCCTTTCTTTTATTCTTTTGAATCAGCTGTCAGCCATGCCATCTTCTCAATACCGGCTATAAAGGGAATTGAATTTGGTGCCGGATTTTCAGCAGCATCAATGAGAGGATCGGTACACAACGATTCTTTTGTAAATAGTGACGGTAAGACGGCAACCAATAATGCCGGCGGGATAAACGGAGGAATAACAAATGGGAACGAAATAATATTCCGTGCAGTGGTGAAGCCAACATCCTCGACAGGAGTGGAGCAGGAGACCTGGGATTTTGATAAGGATCGGATGACAAAACTTACGGTCAGGGGACGTCATGATACCTGCATAGCCCTTAGGATGCCCGTTATAGTGGAAGCTGCTACTGCTATTGCCATGGCTGACCTCTTCCTTATTGACAGGGGAATACACGGGGCAAGAAACAGGTAAATCTCTATACAGATTTGATTATCAGTGCTTTTTTTGTTGAAGAGCTGATGCTGAAACGATTATCAATCCTGTCACCTATTATCCACACTATCCTACCGGCACATTCCAGGATGAGACAATTTTCCTTTTTAAGCATTGAATATTTATTGTCGATAAAATAATCACTCAGCTTTTTCTTCCGGCTCATCCCAAGCGGGTAGAAATGATCCCCTGCTTTCCATTTCCGTATTACCAGAGGAAAGGTGATCTTTGCATAATCGATGGAGGCAATCTTAGGATTGGATAATATTTCAAAACCGGCAGTGATATCTGCCAGTGCTGCAGATAGTATACCTGGCGCCCTGCGGAGTTCATTAAGATTATCTATCCGGACCGATGTTTCCTCCCCTGTTTTTTTGGGAGTAATAAGGATAACCTTTCTGTTTTTTATAATCCTGTGAGTATCTGTAAAGATCTGACTGCCTGTCCTTCCCTCTATAACCCTCCTGAGATCATTAAGCTGAACATTACTGACAGCATAGGGTTTAAAAAGCTCAAATAAAAGTGAGCTGTTCTGTGCATATGTCTTAAGCGGGCTGCAATTGAACATTATAAGCTCATCTTTTTCTTCCGCAACCTTTTGTCTTATTTCTGAAATATATTCTGTTAAAAGTGTATTTATACCATATAACCTCTCAGCAGTTTCATTCAGTGTATTTTCGACAGATGGATTGATCTCCTTCAGAACAGGGATGACCAGGTGTCTTATCTTATTTCTTATGTATTTGGTCCCGGCATTTGACACATCCTCGCGATAAATTATCCTATGCTGACTGCAATAGTCTGCTATGACCTGCCTTGTGGCAAAAAGCAAAGGCCTGATTATATTATTTGCAGCCGGTCTCATCCCTGTTAATCCTGCAATACCTGTTCCCCTGGTAAGGTTTATAAGCAAGGTCTCTATGTTGTCATTAAGATTATGAGCAACGGCGATGGTATTATATCCGTTTTCCTTCCTGATCTTTTCAAACCATTCATAACGCAGTTCCCTGGCAGCCATCTGTACAGAAAGACCCTTCTGTGTCGCATACTTTTCAGTTTCAAACCTGACTGAATAGAATGGTATTTCAAGCTGTTCTGCATATTTTCTTACCATATCCTCATCCTTATCGGATTCTGCTGCCCGCAGGGTAAAATTACAATGAGCTATCCCTGTTTCGGTCCCTGTCTGCCGGAACAGGTGACTCATAACCATTGAATCAATGCCTCCGCTTAGTGCCATCAGAACCTTATCTGAAGGTCCGACCAGATTGTTGTCTGATATGAATTTATTAAAGTCTTTGAGCATATTCAATATTGTAGCGATACAAAAATAAAAAAAGGTATCCTATCGGGGATACCTGGCACCCAAAATCTGATAAATCTTGTTCTTGTGAATCTGTTTGACAAAGAATAAGCTGGCTTGTTCATTACCTGTAAGGAATGATTGCAGGAGGTCCGGGATCAAAATTATTAGGGCCGAGCAGTTGTTCTCCTGAAATAATAATATGGTTCATTTTTGAGTAGGAGGGTAGATTTGGATAAAAACCGATCCTTACCTGGAATGTCTTGAATACAAGGTTGTCATTCCTGATCCTTATGCCAAAGCCAATACCTGAAAGTGTATTCCCGTCCACAATAACTTCACTGGTACCTGAAAGAAAAGCAAAATCGGCAAATCCAAAAAAAGCAAACCTGAAATCGTACAGGTTGACAGGGCTGAACAAAACTGACTCCAGGCTGACCGAAAATCTCTGAGTCCCGTTTACAGAGTCATTTTTTATTCCCGAGAATCCATTTTCCCTGTTAAACATCAGGTATTCATCCAGGTACCTGTCAAATCCTCTTACATAATCAAGATTAACAAAGTTCCTGATCCTGCTGTTCCCGACACTCACCAGGTTTGAGAAATATTTCATGCTTAGAGCCAGTATTCCCTGTTCTGTCCGGGCTTCATTGACAAAGGTGGCAAGACCGGCGGAGGTATAAAAATATCCAAGGTTCTTACTTGATTTTCCTACTGATAATTCAGCGCCGAGATATGTTCGTGTCTTGAATTCGTTGATCTCTTTTCCTGCTGTGAATTTTATTAATCCTCCGTATGGGATATCTTCAGTCCTGCCATAACCGTATATAAGGTTGGTCTTATAGTATTTCTGGACGGACAGTGCTGCAGAGGCCAGGAATATCCGGTACTTCTGCAGATAGTAGTATGTATCAGGCAGGATCAGTGGTTTTTCAAATACGTTATTATTCTTATACCGAGCTCCTAGTATGAACCTGGAAACAGATTCTTCATTTAAAAGAAAGGATCTTGACAGCCAGTAATCCTGTAAATTATATTTAAGAGGTTCAGGAACAATCAGAGTATCAAGATCTTCAGAAGTGAACATTTCTCTGACAGATATTCCACCGGCATATTTTGTTGTTGAACTGACAAGCCTTCGGTCGAGGTTAAAGCCATATGTCCTGTTCCCTAATCCATCCATATAATATAGTCCGAGGTTCAGAAACGACTTTCCTATATTATCTACTTTATACTGGACTCCGAATCCGGGAGAATCTTTCATACTGGCGTCATAGGGAACCTCAATACCGAATTCATGACCCATACCGAAAATATTCTTGTCGAATAGTGAGACAGTACCTTTTTTCAGGCCCTTATAGCTGTAATCACCTCCAAGTGAATATATATCCTTCGTTAGAACTACAATATCAACTTCTTCATCAGAAACCGGCACCAGGATTATCCTGGCGTCATCAATATAGGGAAGCTGTCGTAATATTCGCTCATTATCGCTTATTATTAATGGTGAAACAGTATCTCCGGTTTCAAACAGAAGGTTTTTTCTTATAATTTTCTCATTGGTGTTGAAATGTGTCCTGTTCATCAGGTTGTCGATCTTCCTTGTTTCCGGTGATGCCGGATTGCTGATATCTACCCCGAAAACATTAAGTCTTTGGATGTCAATCTTCCTGATCTTTCTACCGGAATAGCCGACATAGTTCTCTTCGCTTGAGCCTGTTATCCTGTTCTTATTGATGGTGTCGGGCGAAACAATTACAAGATCGTATAACTTCCTGGTCAGCTGATTTTTAGAAACCTTAACTTTCAGAGAGTCAAAGAATACCAGGTTTCTGTCTTTTTTCGGTAGTGTTACCGGTACCATGGTGGAAGGCAATACCAGCAGGGTGTCATTTGAAAAGAAAGATATACTATCCGTGATCTGTATGAAAGTGCCGGGTGATATTCTGATTATGGAATCCGGTTCAGTACTCCTCTGCGGATATGTTGAAACGCAAAAAAAAAGAGATGCCAGAAAAAATAGAGGCTTTTGTGAACTTCTCCGTTTTTTGATGAAGTGACCCATCAGGTTTCATTAGAATTATTATCCAGCACATCATCAGAGTTAAACTGGAATCCAAGCCTTTTGCCGGTAATTATCTTTGAATGCTGGATCTTTGCCTCAGCCTGTCCTACTGTGGCTATCTTCACTGTGTCATAGGGTGGTACAAGAAGATCAAACTCGAGGGAATACTGTATTGCAGTGGTAATAATTAACTGCAATGACTCCTTGCTGATAGCTTCGTGTCCGTAGTTTGTAAAGAGCATCCCCATTTGTCTCTTGCCTTCAACAAAATACTGTTTTTCGTGGTTTATAAATATCCTTGCAATCAGATATCCCAGATCGTCAAGCCTGGAATATCTGAACGAGTCAGCAAGAAAGTTGTATATATTTATAATTCCGGAATATGCATTGTACTTATTCATCTGGATGTATGCCGTTTTCCAGGCAGGATGCTCCCTGTCGAACTGGAAAATGTTTGAGTGCATGCTGAACAGCAGTATATCGCCTGCTACTTTCAGCTGGGCATCGAAATTGCTCCTGTCGGTATATTCAAGTCTTATCCTTGGGTCTATCCCGCTCAGACTGGTATTAATATCTTTTGACAGGTTTTTAAGAACCTCTTTTAAGGTACAGAATGATTCAAGGGTGTAATCAAATACTTTTTGTTTAAGCAGTGATTTTTCTTTCAGGGAGCCAATGATACTTATTTTCTTTTCTTTCAGATCGGGCATGACAGGTCTTGTTTATTATGAGATTCCGGCTTTAAGGTAATAATAAATAACGATGCTCAGTACGACCTCGCAAACAATACTCTTCTTTTCGAGGGTTTACCGGAAAATACACACTTGCCATCTTCTTCCTGACTGTCAAACGGTATGCACCTGATGGTAGCTTTTGTCTCTTCCTTTATCTTCTCTTCGGTTTCTGCTGTCCCGTCCCAGTGAGCCATAATAAATCCGCCGGTAGTCTCGAGAGTCTTTTGGAAATCGTCCCATTTATCAATATAGAATGTATTTTCTTTTCTGAAATCCAGTGCTTTATTATAAATATTCTGCTGAATATTTTCCAGGAGACCGGGTATGTGTCCTGTAACTATATCCATAGGTATGGTTTCTTTTGTAAGGTTATCCCGTCGGGCAACTTCAACTGTGCCGTTTGCAATGTCGCGTGGTCCGATTGCCAGGCGAACAGGAACTCCTTTCAGCTCATAATCAGCGAATTTCCACCCTGGCTTGTTGTTATCCCTGTCATCATATTTCACCGATATGCCAACTTTTTCAAGGTCTTTCTTAATCTTAAGCGCAGCCTCCGACATGGCAGCCAGTTCCTCCTGGTTTTTATATATCGGGATTATTACAACCTGTATCGGGGCAAGTCTGGGAGGAAGTACCAGGCCATGGTTATCAGCATGTCCCATTATCAGTGCACCCATAAGCCTTGTGGAAACACCCCATGAGGTGGCCCATACCCAGTCAAGCTTCCCTGATTTATCAGTAAACTGAACATCAAATGCTTTTGCAAAGTTTTGGCCGAGGAAATGACTTGTACCTGCCTGCAGAGCTTTTCCGTCCTGCATGAGTGCTTCAATAGCAAAGGTATCAAGCGCTCCTGCAAAACGCTCGTTTTCACTTTTATACCCTTTTATCACAGGAAGCGCCATAGAGTTCTCTGCAAAACCTGCATATACATTTATCATCTTCTCAGTCTCTTCAACGGCTTCCTCGCGTGTTGCATGTGCCGTATGCCCCTCCTGCCACAGGAATTCGGTCGTTCGAAGAAAAAGCCTTGTGCGCATCTCCCAGCGCACGACATTGGCCCACTGGTTTATAAGAATAGGCAGGTCACGGTACGACTGGATCCAGTTCTTGTATGAATGCCAGATGATTGTTTCTGAGGTCGGACGTATAATCAGTTCTTCTTCCAGTTTAGCTGCAGGATCGACAATAATACCTTTGCCCGTCTCATCTGCTTTGAGCCTGTAATGCGTTACTACGGCACACTCCTTGGCAAAGCCCTCCACATGGGCTGCCTCCCTGCTTAAAAATGATTTTGGTATGAGAAGGGGAAAATATGCGTTTTCATGACCTGTTTCCTTGAATAGCCTGTCCAGTTCAGCCTGTATCTTTT
>CAYQBZ010000058.1:0-12403 GCA_964415855.1 uncultured Rikenellaceae bacterium | reverse complement strand
CACCTGTCCGCCAACCCCCCAGAGAGGAAGTATGTATGTCTTCGACTGCGCGTTAATGTTTACCCCGTTATAAGCCAGGTAGGCAAACCCTGTCGTCTTCTTTTTCTTATCAAAATTCATATATGCCGTGCTGGTAACTGCATAGGAGAAATAATCCCTGGCAGGTATGGTAAATGTTCCTTCAGTATAACTATCGTAATGTCCGTCCCAGATCCTTGCACTGATGTTCACATGCCACAGCACAGCATTCATACCTCCTCCATATTCATTCCCGCTTAGCAGGTTGAATGGCTTTGAGATCGTTGTCGGCAAACCGTTAACGGGAGATTCGATGATATTGTAACGGTTACTGACCTTATCGGAAAATAATTCATCATAAATATACGGCGAGAAATAGTTGCTTCCAAAATTCCATGTATATGTAAGCTGAAGCCGATCACGGTAATCAGGTCTCAGGTCCGGGTTACCCTGGGTAACGTCATACGACTGACCTATCTTCCAGTACGGATTCATCTGGTAGATTCCCGGACGATTAATTCTCCTGTTATAGGTAAATTTAATGTTATGCGTTGCTGAAAATTTATACTGGAGATTGGCTGCCGGCAGGAGACAGGTATAATCAGGTCGCGTGACAGAATCTGCCATGATATGGCTGTTCTCTATCCTCAGCATAGCCTGGAAACCTATTTTTTTCATATTCATGGTAAATCCGGCATATCCAGAATTCCTGAATTCAGCATATTCAAACAGGTTAGTCTCCGGTTGATCATTAATATTAAAATCGTAAGCCATCTGCTGGTAATATATGTGATAACCTGCTTCAATTTTGGCATTTAATCCAACCGGAAAGACATAATCGAGCTTGGTGGAGTAGTAATTCCGATTGTTCAGATCGTCCTCGGTCCTTGAATAAATGTCGAGGATCATATCACTGTCGTAAGGATGACGGGTATTTGTAAAGAAGTTGGCTGTTTTTGAATTGAAAATGTAATAGCTGGTCTCAGCTGTGAACTCCTCCACTGGCTTTTTGAATGTCTTTTTATAAAATAGTGAAAATGACATTTCATTGCTGTGCATCTTACTGTCTGTAAGGGATGATATTATATTCAAGGGGTTCAGGTCTTTGAACAGGGTTGTAGTATTAGGCATATCAACGTTCTGATGTATAGGCTGGTAGCTGATATTGAAGCTCACGTTGTTCCTCTCGTTCATATAGTAATCGACTCCGCCGTTCACACTCCCCATGGAGACCTTTACTCCTCCTTCCCCGTAGGTATTTGCTGTCGAATCAATTGCTGTAAAAATATTTTCAACCTTTGATTTGATATCAATCTCCTGTGTTATCAATGTACCGGTCACATAAAAGGTAGCTTTACCTGCTGAATAATCAATACTTCCCTGTGAAGCGCTGGTGACCTTATGTAAAGGCTTGAGAGTAAGAGCCGCATTGCCGTTAATACCATACCTGGCCTCTTTTTTCAGGATGATGTTAAGCACACCATCAATATTGCCTTCGTATCTCCCCGAAGGATTACTTATTATCTCAACACTCTGGATATCAGTTGGAAGAATCCTTGCCAGGAACTCCCTGCTACGCTGCCTTCCATCCACCTGGATAATGAAATTACTGCTCCCGTTAAGTGTTATGTTGTTCTGGAAATCAACATTGACCTGGGGTATCTTCTTCAGGAGATCATATCCGTTGCTCGATAGTTTGGACACAGTTTCGGGAATGCTGTAAACAGTGCGGTCAACCATTTCCTTGCCTTTAAGGCGTGCGCCAACAACCGTAACCTCGTTCAGGGTTGTTGTTACTTCTGTCAGATAGATAGTATCAACTGCAATTTCTTGCGCTCCTGCCCTTACTGTCACTGCCTTTATATCAGAACTGTACCCTACAAAACTTGCTTTGACAAGATAATTTCCCGGTTTTATATTTTCAAGCTTATATCCCCCGTCAGTGAGAGTAATGACCCCGGTGACCGTCGAAGAATCAGGCAGCTGATACAGGGCAACAGAGGCAAACTGTACAGGTGTTTTATCTTTTTCAAAGCTAACATATCCCGTTATGGTCTGCGCCTGAACGGCTAAAGTAGCAAAGAACAGTATTACAGTAATATATCTTCTCATCTGTTTATCCTCCAACCTGCTGTATTACTTCACAGTCATGACTTTTGTTTCACCGTTTACATCCATCGGCATCTGCATGCTGAAGCCCGGTCCGTTTACTCCAAGCTCTCCTGAAATATGAGTTTTGGCTTCATCTGTCTCTACCAGGCCGGTACGTGTATCGACCACCATGTTTGATTTGCTTATCCCGGTCAGGTTATCGTATGATACAGTGGCACCACCTGAACTGATCGGAGGTGCATTTTCCACAGCCTTAATAACTGATTCAACAGTGATTTTTGCGTTATTTCCCTCTACTCCATTAAGATGATATGTAGTAACTATTGCAAGTAACATACCGTTCGAATTTACCTGTTGACTAATCACCCACTCATCGCCTGTGAAAACCTGTTTACCCGGGAGGTGCCAGGTAAAACTACCTATCATTGTTTTAAGGGTATTATCGCTTACTAAACTGGCTATCTGTGTTTTCAAGGCAGCTCTCACCGGTTCCTGCAAGGTAATGGAAGCAGTATCCTTCAGAACTATGTCGGAAAGCATTTTTGCATTCACAATCTCAATAGGTTTACCCGCATAATCAATTTTAGCATATAAGGCATTTTTACTTAAGCTGTTCATAATGCCTGACACGATATCGCCAGGTTCAGATGATTTTATGTCACCTGCAACCGCCGAATTGATATTCTCTATCCTTCCCATTGTATTGGTAGTGATCATGAGAGTGTCGAAATGTACCTCTGTCACCATGAATTCCGGTGTCATATCAATCATCTTAACAGAAAAAACATATTCCACTTTCGTTTCTATGGTTTGCGGGTTGCCGTTTACCGTTTGCGTTATTGTCTGCTCGGAAACCGATTTCAACCGGTATAACTTGTTTTTCTCCAGGTTCATTTTAAGGTCGGGGCTTTTCTGTGCCATTAAATGGATGGCTAACAATACCGCAGTGGCTGATAATAAAATCTTTTTCATGAGTATGGGTTTATTAAATTGAAGCGAAGTTAAGCCTTTTGGATTTATTATCCCCGGTTAATAGATGAGTAGTTCCATTTTACCGGTAAAAACCCGGAAAGATGGTGTGCTTGTATGTATGCGGAATTGTGCAATGGTGTAATCGGGGTATCACATGATCGCATTATCGCAAGAAAAACCACTACGGCATATCTTTCTGATCCTTCCCGGCGTACAGCGAAATAATCCGAATAATCACATTAGTTGCGGCAACCATGCTTTCCAGGGGAATATATTCATACTTTCCGTGAAAATTATGTCCGCCTGTGAATATATTAGGACACGGGAGACCCATATATGAAAGACGTGCCCCGTCAGTTCCTCCCCTCACTGGGATCACTTTAGGCTCAATCCCCGATTCTTCTATTGCTCTCCTGGCAATTTCCACAATATGGAATACAGGTTCAATCTTTTCACGCATGTTGAAATACTGGTCCTGTATTTCAAGCTTTACTGTTCCATCAGGATACCTGCGGTTCAAAAAGCCGGCAATTTCCTTCATGATAGCTTTTTTGTCTTCGAACTTATGGCTGTCGTGATCTCGGATGATATATTCCATGACCGTATTTTCAACGGTCCCTTCCGATTTCACAAGATGAAAAAAACCTTCATAATCGCTGGTGAATTCCGGCCGTTGCTCAACAGGAAGCAGGCTGTTGAATTCTCCGGCGACAAGCAACGAACTGATCATCTTGTTCTTTGCCGACCCCGGGTGGACATTCCGGCCCTGTATCAACACCTTTGCCTTTGCAGCATTGAATGTTTCGTACTCAAGCTCTCCTATTTCGCCTCCGTCCATTGTGTACGCATATTCAGCACCGAACTTTTTAACGTCAAAAAAGTCCACTCCCCTGGCAACCTCTTCATCCGGCGTGAATCCTATCTTTACAGTTCCATGTTTTATTTCAGGATGCAAAACAAGGTATTCCATAGCTGTCATAATCTCGGCAATGCCTGCCTTATCATCAGCTCCCAGTAATGTAGTTCCGTCTGTTGTGATTACAGTCTGTCCCTTATATTGCTTTATCTCCGGGAAATCAGCCGTTTTCAGGGTTACCCCGGTATTGCTGTTCAGTAAAATATCTTCGGCGTTATAATTATTCACAAGCTTTGGATTCACATTGGCTCCGGGCATATCGGGACTGGTATCCATATGTGAAAGGAAACCAATGACCGGTACCTTAGCTTCAATATTTGCCGCCAAGGTGGCCATCACATAAGCCTTTTTATCCACGGAAATATCAGTTAATCCAATATCATTTAATTCGCCGGCCAGCATCCTGGCAAACTGTAACTGCTTGTCTGTACTAGGGAACCGGCTTGTATCCGGAACCGACTGTGTATCTGTTTTAACATACCGTAAAAAACGCTCCAATATCTTGTCCTTCATATTATACCTCATTTTTAACCTTTAAAATTAACGATTATTTTCAAGGCAATACTTCTATATGATCAGCCAGCTCATTGAATACCTGGCGGCATCTACATATACCTTACCCTGATTGTTATTTTCCTGGTCTGATCCTTATCCAGGGTAAAGCTGAATGCATCAAATTTTGGCTTTGTAATTCCCGTATGATAGTAATCCGAGAATCCGAATCCTTCTTTAGGTATCCCTATGAAATTATACTCCATCTGTCCGCTGCTGTTCTCATCATCAAGCAGGGAGAGACCATAGAGGCCCGGTTCAAGAGTGAACCGAACCTTCAGTTCCCCGTTAATCATTCCCGTTTTAGAATATTTCTTACTAAGGAAAGCCTTCTCGGTCCTGAAACTCTCGTTGTCTTTGAAGACACCGATCAATATCTCTCCCTCAGTGTTCCTGATATCAATAACAGTGACATCAACCGTCTGAGCCCGAAGTTTAGTCGCCGGAAATGACAGCAACAAAGGAAGTATCATAACAAGGAATTTCCTTTCCATCCTTCAAATTTATTATTTTTATTGACTTTCGATAATCATGTACCTTAAATTCAAATTCACTTGAAGATCAACTGAAGCAGATGTATGATTCCAAATACTCGTTTTATATTAATTAATATACTATTTCTCACTTTAAGAGTAAAATTGATTTGAAATGTACTTCTTTGCAAAATATTTTACCACAAGATGGGAAAACCAGGACTGATAACAGACAAAGAACAGAGACAGAAAGCCGGATTATTCAGTGTGCTGGGGTCTTACAAGGGAATAGTCATTATCCTGATTATTCTGGCTCTGGCAGGAAGTAGCGTCAACCTGCTTATCCCTAAAATTATTGCACGAGGGATTGATGCATTTTCTGCCGGGAAGTTTGATGCCAGAACCGTGATCACAGAGTTTTTTGTTGCTGCTTCCGGCATATTTGTATTCACTTTGTTTCAAGGCATACTACAGACCTTAACAGCGGAGAGGGTTGCAAAAGATCTGCGTAATAAGCTGATAATTAAAATATCACAGCAGAGTTATTCATATATAGCAAAGTCGAATCCGGCTAAATTCCTGACCAACCTTACCTCTGATATGGATTCAGTTAAGATGTTTGTTTCACAGGCATTTGTCACAATTATCTCATCCCTGTTTATTATCATTGGCGCCTCTGTTCTCTTGCTCATGTTAAATCTGAAACTGGCCCTGGCGGTCCTGTCCATCGTACCGGTCATGGCAACATCCTTCTATATCGTTTTCCGGAAAGTAAGAGTCCTTTTCAGGAAAAGCCGGAAAGTAATAGATGCTCTTAACCAGATAATAAACGAAAGTGTCCTGGGATCAGCACTCATAAGAGTTTTGAATTCACAGCAACCCGAGAGCCAGAAGTTCCTGGAAAAAAACATTGAATCGAGGGACCTGGGGATATCAATAGTACGGCTCTTTTCAGTCCTTGTACCTATTATTATGTTTGTATCAAACATGGCCATCGTAACAATTCTTGCCCTCGGAGGTCATTTCGTGATGATCGGATCACTTACACTTGGCAATTTCGCAGCTTTCAACAGCTACCTCGTCATGCTTATATTCCCGGTCATGATGATTGGATTTATGAGTAATATAATAGCCTCAGCCACAGCCTCATACGAAAGAATAAGACAAGTGCTTGATGAAACGGTGCCGGAAGAAACCGGGACAATTCAATCGGATATCAGGGGAGATATACTTCTGAAAAATGTTAATTTAAGCTTTAGCGATAAACCAATTCTGAGAAACATCTCTTTTTCTGTCAAAGCCGGCAGTAAGACAGCCATTATAGGGCCCACAGCCGCAGGAAAGAGCCAGCTGTTGTATCTTCTTACAAACCTGATCCAACCGGATAAGGGTAGCGTGGAATTTGATGGTATATCAATAGAAAAATATTCAAAAGAAGTATTCCACAGACAGATAGGCTTTGTATTTCAGGATAGTGTTATTTTCAACATGAGTCTCAGGGATAACATTGCCTTCAACAATTCTGTAACAGAAGGGTCCGTTGAAAAAGCAATCGAAACAGCTGAACTGGCTGATTTTATAGAAACTCTCCCGGATAAACTTGACACCATTGTATCAGAACGGGGGACCAGTCTGTCAGGAGGACAAAAACAAAGAATAATGCTTGCAAGGGCCCTGTCTTTAAATCCCGGAATATTGCTGCTCGACGATTTTACATCCAGAATTGACCGGAAAACCGAGAACAAGATCCTGTGTAATATCCAGAATAATTATCCCGGACTGACACTCCTGTCAGTCACCCAGAAAATTGCACCCGTAAGACATTTTGATCAGATCGTCCTTCTTATGGAAGGTGAGATAATTGCTTCGGGAAAACATAAGGATCTACTGGATCGTTCGCCCGAATATGTTCAGATCTACAGTTCACAAAGAAGCACACAACATTATGAATTATAATCTGAATAAGTTATCGGCGAAAGGAGCAAGGGAACTACCTGTCCTTGCCTCACTCAGGAAGCTGGTTTCCATCATCAGTGGCGAACGCCGCAACCTTATCATTGCATTCGCGGCCATTTTCCTTAATGCGGGATTAAGCCTTCTGGGGCCATACATGGTGGGTTATACAATAGATAACTACGTACAGGCCAGAAATTATAATGGTTTGCTCCTCTTTTCCGGGATTTTGCTGGCAATGTATATTATGGCATTTATTGTAAACTATGCCCAGATGCGCCTGATGGGAGGAATTGGACAGCGGATGCTTTTCAGCCTGCGGAACTCTGTATTCGTCAAGCTCCAGGAACTGCCTCTTGATTTTTTCAACCAGAATAAGGCAGGGGACCTGATTTCGCGAATCAACAACGACACCGACAAGGTAAACCAGTTCTTTTCACAATCGCTGATGCGTTTTATTGGCAGTCTTATCACTATGACGGGAGCAGGTATCCTTCTCCTGGCTATCAACCTGCCCCTCGGGCTGGCGGCACTTTCCCCGGCGCTTTTCCTGCTAATATTTACCAGGCTGGTGTCACCCTGGATAAGGAAGAAAAATGAAGCGAGTCTTAAAAGCCTGGGTATCTTTTCCGCATCTATCCAGGAGAACCTTGCCAATTTCAGAGTGGTTGTTGCCTTTAACAGGCGCGATCACTTCCGCAAACGGATCAGTGAAGCAAACAACGAGAATTACAAACATTCAGTACTTGCCGGTATCGCCAATAACATGCTCACACCGGTCTATACGTTTGCATCAAATATAGGCCAGCTCATAGTACTGGCACTGGGGATATGGTTCATTATAAAAGGCCATTTTACAATAGGCTTGCTCATAAGTTTCATTGCATATATCTCCAATTTCTATAATCCTTTACGCCAGATGGCTGCCCTCTGGGCAAGCTTTCAGATGGCACTGGCAGCAATGGACAGGATCTCAGATCTTCTGTCGCTTGAAAGCAATCTTACAATGGTGCAAGCTGATGACAGAGATACAGGCACATCTTACATTCATTTCAGGGATGTCTCATTCAGCTACCCAAATGGTAAAGAGGTTCTGCATAAGGTAAATTTCGACCTGCAAAGAGGCAGAACATATGCTTTTGTTGGCCCCACGGGAGGTGGCAAAACTACCACAGCATCGCTTATTGCCCGGCTGTACGATGCAACGAAAGGGACCATACAGCTTGATGGCAGGGATATCAGGTCATATACCTCCTGTGAAAGGGCATCGAAGATCGGGTTTATTCTCCAGGAACCTTTGCTCTTCACAGGAACAGTACGCGATAATATTCTTTATGGAAATACAGAATGTGCAGGTCTCACTAATGTTCAGCTTGAAAAGGCTATTGACGACGCGAGACTTGAAAACCTGCTCCAGAGGTTTGACAAAGGGCTTGAAACGCCAATACAGATGACAGGTGACGGAATAAGCCTGGGGCAAAAACAGATTATCGCTTTCATCAGGGCGATCTTACGGAAGCCTGAGCTTCTTATACTTGATGAGGCAACAGCCAATATTGATACTGTGACAGAACAACAGCTCGAGGTAATTTTGAAGAACCTGCCGGCCTCAACTGCAAAGGTGATCATTGCCCATCGCCTGAATACAATCGAAAATGCCGACGAGATATTCTTTGTTAATTCAGGTAAGATAATTGCAGCGGGATCGTTCAAAGAAGCACTCGACTTGCTTATGCAGAGTAAAACAGAGAGCTGAATGGCATCGGAACAGGATTGCCAAATACAATCAGTATAATCTTTCAGGATTAATATTTTAATAATAACTTACGAAGCATATTGGTTCATTTTGTATTATTTTTAAAAATAACTATGAGAAACATTTACACAAGTATTGTCCTTATTCTAATGACTTCTACCCTGATAAACAGTCAGTCCATAACCTATTTCATCTCTCCATCAGGTAACGATAATTACTCAGGCCTCTCGATAAAAGATGCCTGGAAAAGCCTCGACAGAGTTAACCGGGCCGTATTTCAACCAGGCGATATTATATTGTTTCAATCGGGTGGTACTTGGTTTGGCCAGATGAAGCCACAGGGATCGGGTGAAGAAGGAAAACCGGTTACCCTCAGCAGTTATGGGTTGGGGAACAGACCTGTAATTAACATCGGCCGGTCAGAAGGTGCAGGGATAAGACTTACGAACCAGTCATGGTGGGAAATAAGCAACATGGAAATAACCAGCGGTGCACCTCCCGAATCAGGTATTGGACGCCAGGGCATAGTGGCAGTTGCCATGGGAGAAGATCAGCATGTAAATCATATAATTGTAAGAAATTGTTATATCCATGATATCTGGGGCCAGCTTGGTGGTAATACCGAGTATGTAGGGTATTACAGTTGCGGCATACTTGTACGGATCCAGCGCGACAGGAACAGGAACAGGAATCAGCCTCCGACAACCACAATAGATGATGTACTTATTGAGAACAACAGGATTGAGCGTTTTGACAAATGCGGAATAATATCATGGGGACCAAAAAACAATGTCATTGTCCGCAATAACGTTATGGATAACCTGGGAGGCGACGGCATATTTGTGAATGGCACCTACAAGGGTATCATTGAGTACAATAAAGTAAAACGCTCCTGCATGCGCTCAGGTAATCTTGATATACCCGGTGGTGAAGAATGGTGGCCCCATACTGCAGCGATCTGGATACAGAATGCAACTGAAACTCTGATGCAGTTCAATGAAGTGTACGACACAGGAAGGGAAAAGGCTAACGGCGATGGCAATGCGTATGATTTTGATTTCAACTGTAAGAACTGCATCTGCCAGTATAATTACAGTAAGAAAAATCACGGCTTTTTACTGATAATGAACCAGACCTTCGGGAATATTGCCCGCTATAACATAAGTGAAAATGACAAGACTCATCTCATTCAGTTCCAGTGCGATACTACCGATCTAAACCTGGTACACAATAATGTTTTTTATGTTGATTACGGTACGGCTGATCTTGATTATCACTCCGCCAGCCCGGATAAGACACGACTGGGTGCCAGGCTTGTCAATAATATATTCTACGCCACGGGGCAGGGCCGTTTCAGGACGGTTTACACCCAGGGTGATGTCCTGACCCGCCAGTTCAATGATTCAATAATACCACCTCACAGGCCAAAGACCCAGTTTTATCACAACTGTTATTTCGGTCCGTGGAAAAACGGGTTGCCGGATGATCCCGAAAAGCTTGTTGCTGATCCCATGTTTATTTTTCCGGGTACCGGAGGAGAAGGATTGTCAACATTAGGGGGATACAGGCTCAAAGAAGGATCGCCGTGTGTTAATACAGGAATTTTTGTTCCCTGGAACAGTGAACGCGATTTCTACGGTAATCCGGTCACTGACGGTTCGGTTGATCTCGGTGTATACGAACAGATCGGATCAGGAGTATTTGCCAATAAATCGCTTGAGAATGAGATAAATAAAACTGCTACAGCAAAATACAGAATTGCCTGGGCAAAGAGGACCTTCCCGGCCTCTGTCAGGCAGCCGGTCGACGGGAAATTGACAATCCCGCTCCGGGAAGCTCTCGACATCCATATCACTGGAACAATCACCTGGAATAATAACAGGATAAAAGTAAGACCGGCTGCTATCGTGTTAAGTAAATCGAAGGAGAGAAACAACTTCACATTTACCATACCAGGTAATACCCCACTCTCTGAAGAAGATTCACTACATGTTATTCTTCAGGACAAGGAATTCAAAGAAGAATGGGACATCCCAGTAGCTACACAGACAATGAACAGACGATAATCTGAGAAGCCTTATATTAAAAGAACTATTAACCTAAAAACCCATGAAATGAAAAGCCGTCTTCTTATTATTTGCAATTGTATTAATAAAAACATAATTTTGTTTCGGGAAAATACGAAATGAAAATTAAGGTGACGGACAAGCAAAAACACTATACGGAAAATCAGGAAAAAATAGCACGCTATGGGAAAGCTCTCTCCAATCCGGTGCGTGTTTTCATTCTGGATTACCTCTCAAATAATCTTAACAAAGCCTGTTACAGCGGCGATATGGCTGAAATTCTTCCAATTGCCCGCTCTACACTCTCTGAACACCTGAAAGAGTTGAAAAATGCAGGATTGATACAGGGAGAAATTAATCCGCCCTACATAAGGTATTGTATCAACCCTGAAAACTGGGAAGAAGCAAGGTTGATGTTCGCTAAATTCTTTAAGACATAAAAAATTTAAGCAAATATTTCGTAAATATCCGAAATGATAAATTATAAAACTCATGGAAATTAAAATTTTAGGTTCAGGCTGTGCAAAATGTAAATCGCTTGAAAAAATAATTCGTGAAGTTGTTACACAGAACGAGATTCATGCTACAATTAACAAGGTGGAAGATATTCAGGATATAATGAAATACCATATTATGTCAACCCCGGCGCTTGTGGTAAACGAAAAGGTTGAAACAAAGGGGTATGTTCCATCTGCATCCGAGATAAAGAAGATCCTGTTAAAATATTCAGCCCAGGCTTAAGATGAACTTATCCTTTAACCTCAATAAGAACATATTTGTTCCATTGATCCTGGTGCCGGTCTGGGTCATGATTTATCATTTCCTGCAACCTGTTACTGACTGGTTTATTGATACAGTCCTGCTTTTGACGAAAGGTGCACACATTACTGAAGCTCTTAGATTCTTTATTTTCGAACTGCCAAAAGTATTACTTCTGCTGACGCTGATAATCTTTTTTGTCGGCATTGTCAGGTCATATTTTTCACCGGAGAGAACCAGGAAATTACTTGCAGGCAAATCGCTTTTTACAGGCAATGTTCTTGCATCCCTGCTTGGTATCGTCACGCCTTTCTGTTCCTGTTCAGCAATACCACTTTTTTTAGGCTTTGTTGAAGCAGGAATACCGCTGGGCGTCACTTTCTCTTTTCTTATAGCTTCTCCCATGATCAACGAAGTAGCAGTAATCCTGCTGTTTGGCCTTTTCGGATGGAAAACGACACTTATCTATATCATTACCGGTTTGACAATTGCAATATTAGCAGGGTGGATCATAGGCAGACTGCATCTTGAACACTGGGTTCAGGATTGGGTCTATCAGAATCAATTCGGCAATGCTGATGATGAAGATGAAAAACTGGCTTTTTCTGACCGGATAAAATATGGTTATAACGCTGTAAGGGAAATTGTTGGCAAGGTATGGATCTATGTTGCTGCAGGTATCGCGGTCGGTGCCGGGGCACATGGTTACGTGCCACAGGATTTCATGGCTGTAGTTATGGGGAAAGCATCCTGGTACAGTGTCCCTTTGTCAGTTCTTATCGGAGTGCCATTATACTCCAATGCTGCAGGCATCATTCCGATAGTA
>CAYQBZ010000057.1:0-12429 GCA_964415855.1 uncultured Rikenellaceae bacterium | reverse complement strand
TTACGAATTGTTATGGTTTCTCCAGGGAAACACCAATATTAAATATCTTACTGATTATGGTGTTTCTATTTGGAACGAGTGGGCTGATGTAAACGGCAACCTGGGGCCTGTTTACGGTTATCAGTGGAGATCCTGGCCTGCTTACGGAGGGGAAGAAATTGACCAGATAACAAATGTGAACAGTTCTCTTAAGAATTCCCCCGATTCCAGGAGACACATAGTGAGCGCATGGAATGTTGGCGACCTCAGCAGGATGGCCCTACCTCCCTGCCACCTGCTGTTCCAGTTTTATGTTGCTGAAGGGAGGTTGTCGTGCCAGCTTTACCAGCGCAGCGCAGATATATTTCTCGGGGTCCCTTTCAATATTGCTTCCTATTCCCTGCTGACTCTGATGGTGGCTCAGGTTACCGGACTGGGACCGGGTGAGTTTGTTCTTACACTGGGTGATGCGCATATCTACCTGAATCATATTGATCAGGTGAAGCTTCAGCTAACCAGGGAGCCATATCAATTGCCAGAAATGAAGTTAAATCCTTCTGTCAAAGATATTCTGAAATTCAGGTATGAAGATTTTACATTAAGCGATTATATCGCTCATCCTCATATCAAAGGTGAAATTTCAGTATAATATTTAAGATATTTGAATATTTAAGATACTTGAATATTTAAAAAGCAGAATATATATCTAACTTTAATATGTGATAATATATGATATCAATAATAGTTGCAGTTTCGGAAGACATGGGCATTGGCAAGGGTAATGAACTGCTCTGGAGCATCCCTGAGGATATGAGGAGATTCAAACAGCTTACTATGGGCAAAACAGTGATAATGGGTAAGAAAACCTGGGAATCACTGCATGTCAGACCTCTTCCCGGAAGGAAAAATGTTGTCCTTACTGATATCCCCGGCGAAAAAATAGATTCTTCCGTTACAGCTTATTCAATAGAAGATGCACTGAGCAAGTGTGAAAAGGATGAAGAGATATTCGTGATAGGAGGAGGTAGCGTATACCGTCAGTTCATGCCAGTTGCGGACCTGCTCTATATAACCCATGTTCACAGTACTGCTCCGGCCGATGTATATTTTCCGGCTATAGATCCGGAAATATGGGAGGTCAGGGAGAAGGAGGACCACAGGACTGACGACGGGAACGGCATTAAGTATTCTTACGTGATGTATGTACGAAGGGATAAAAAGTAATTTGTTGCTCAGCCATCTGCAATTTTTTTTCTTCCTCTTTAAACCTTTAAACATCTTTTCTATCTAAACAAGTGTTAATCGAAATTAATAACTAAAGAATAGCACTTATGAAAACGAAGATTTATATGATGGTTGCCGCTCTTGCAATTTTGTCATTTTCATCATGTACAAAGGATCCGGTTATCGATCAGGGCAGTATCGACCTGGCAGATGACGACGCTGTAAGCGACGCAGTATTTGAAGATGTGTTCAATACTGTTGATAATGCTGACATTATTCTTGATGGTATTTCCAAGGGGGATATAACAAAATCAGACCTGGTTCTTACGGATTCATGTCCTGCCATTACAATAACACACCCGGAAGACGCTATATGGCCAAAAACCGTTACTATTGATTTCGAAGCCGGCTGTACAGGTCTTTTTGACAATTCAAGGGCAGGTAAAATAGTAATAGTGGTAACCGGTCCGCGTATGGAGACCGGATCAAAAAAGACAGTCAGTTTCGAGGATTATTATTTCAATGGAATAAAGGTTGAAGGTACCAAGGAGGTTGAGAATATGGGATATAACAATAACCAGAACCTTGTCTTCTCGGTTAAGCTGATGAACGGTAAACTCACATTACCTGACGGCAGATATATTGAGCGATCATTTGAGCATCAGAGGGAATGGACGGCCGGCTTTGCAACAAGGAACATATGGGACGATGAGTTCCTGATAACAGGATCTGCTGCAGGCATCAATATAAATGGGATCGCTTACACGAATACGATAATGACTGCACTTCACTGGAAAAGGGTTTGCAGGTTTGTTGTCAGCGGTGTTGTTAAGATTGAAAGAGAAGGAGCGGAACCTATAGAGATAAATTATGGTGATGGTGAGTGTGATGCTGTTGCAACTGTTTCGAGGGGGGGAGAGTCAAAGGAGATTCAGCTCAGGTTCAGGCACAGGTTAATGTCAAATAATTAATACAGGGTAAGAAAAGAGGCTGTCTCAAAGGGCAGTCTCTCTTTTTCCCCCCTATAACCTTCCCCGGTGTTTTATGATGCTTTAAGCACCTGCAGGTCTATTCTTTCAAGCTTGTGGCTCGCGTAGTCCAATGTTATTTCCAGCTCATTTTTCCCGGTGGAAGGCATTTCAAACATCGCATCGAGCATTATGGTCTCACAAATAGATCTCAGGCCCCTTGCACCCAGCTTATATTCAATCGACTTATCGACAATAAAATCAAGTACACCTTCTTCAAATGTCAGATCGATGTTATCCATGCTGAACAGTTTGATGTATTGTTTGACAAGGGCATTCTTTGGCTCAGTGAGTATTGCCCGGAGAGCAATTCTGTCGAGGGGATTAAGATGAGTCAGGACAGGCAGCCTTCCTATAATTTCAGGTATCAGCCCGTATGCCCTGAGGTCCTGTGGAGCAATATACTGGAGCAAATTATCCTTATCCACTTTCTCCCTTACCTTTGAGGCACCGAATCCTACAATCTGGGTATTCATCCGCCTTGCAATTTTTTTCTCGATTCCTTCAAATGCCCCACCGCATATAAAAAGGATATTTTTGGTATCGACAGGGATCATTTTCTGCTCAGGATGTTTGCGTCCTCCCTGGGGAGGAACATTTACTATTGATCCCTCGAGCAGTTTAAGAAGCCCCTGCTGTACCCCTTCTCCCGATACATCGCGGGTTATTGAGGGATTATCCCCTTTTCTGGCAATCTTATCGAGCTCATCAATAAAGACAATGCCTTTTTCCGCAGCCTGGACGTTGTAGTCTGCATTTTGAAGCAACCTGGTCAGAAGGCTCTCAATATCCTCACCTACATAACCTGCTTCGGTAAGTACTGTTGCATCAACAATTGTAAAGGGAACATGAAGCATTTTTGCAACTGTTCGCGCCAGCAATGTTTTACCGGTACCCGTTTCTCCGACCAGGATGATATTGGATTTTTCTATATCAATATCATCTGCATCAGGCTTTTGCATGAGCCTTTTGTAATGATTATATACAGCTACCGAGATTATCTTCTTTGCCATATCCTGGCCAATGACAAACTGGTCGAGAAAATTCTTTATTTCGACCGGCTTTAGAAGATTTATGGTATCGAACTCAACCTCGCTTTTTTTCCCAAGCTCTTCGTTCATTATGCTGTGAGCCTGCTCAATGCAATGGTCACAAATATGGCCCTCGAGACCTGCAATAAGCATGTTGGCCTCTTTTTTTGTCCTGCCGCAGAATGAACATTTATCCATGACAATTTATTTTTGGGTTTTCTGCAGGATCTCATCGATCATCCCGTAGTCCTTGGCCTCCTGGGATGTCATCCAGTAATCCCTGTCGGAATCTTTTTCAACTTTTTTAAACGGATTCCCTGAGTGAAGTGCTATAATCTCGTACAGCTCTTTTTTCAGCTTAACTATCTCCCTTACTGTTATTTCAATATCTGAAGCCTGTCCTTCTGCCCCTCCCATGGGCTGATGGATCATAATCCTTGAATGTTTTAAGGCTGACCTTTTCCCCTTGGTTCCGGCCGTAAGCAGGACAGCTCCCATGGAAGCGGCCATGCCCGTACATATTGTGGCAATATCAGCCGAGATATACTGCATGGTATCATATATTCCAAGTCCGGCATTTACCGAACCTCCCGGGGTATTGAAATAGATCTGTATGTCTTTGCCCGGATCGGAGGAATCCAGATAAAGAAGCTGTGCCTGAATAATATTGGCCACATAATCATCTATCGGCAGGCCGAGGAATATGATCCTGTCCATCATCAGGCGTGAGAATACGTCCATTGAGGCAACATTCAGCTGCCGTTCTTCAATGATTGTCGGTGAAATATAACTGCTGTGAATTGATGTGTACCGGTGCAGGTTCATGCTGCTGACCCCACGTGTACTTCTGGCATATTTTCCAAAATCGTCCAGTATACTCATAATTAATTAATTTAATTGTAAAAAACAAAGATAACAAAATAATGATTAATCATCGCAAAGCGTTGATTACTATTCGAAAAGCTTATTGAATTCTTCTACTGTAGCACTTTTGGTTTCCAGTTTGACAAGGTCTTTTATTAATGAAATTACCTTCTCCTCCAGGATCTTGTCAGCTATTCTTTTTGCCTCTTCCTCCCTTTTAAGCGTCTCTTTTGCATACCGCGTTACCTGTTCATCGGTTGCATAGAACAGGCCATATTGCTGAAACTGGTACCTGGTGAGGTTCTCAGCTTCTTTAAGCAGCTCTTCCTCGGTAATATTGACCTCATTGTCACGTGCTACCTTGTTTCTGATAAGCTGCCATTTAAGATCTTTTTTGAAACTGTCAAATTCTTTTTCTATCTGTTCTTCTGTGGTTTTTTCATTTGCCTTAAGAAGCCATCTTTTAAGGAACTCTTCCGGGAGTTCAAGGTTTGTTTTGTCACTGGCAAGATCCTTAATATCCATCATCAGTTTATACTCACATTCGCGCCGGAGGTTAACGGAGATCTCTTCTTCGATCTTACTCAAGAATTCTTCCTCTGAGTTTACCACACCTTCACCATAAATCCTGTCATATAGTTCCTGGCCGGGCTCAGCCGGGTGGAAACGGTTAATTTCATGTATTGTAAACCTGAAAGATCCTATGATATCGGTTACTTCTTCTGCTTTCTTCTGAAGTATCCCGGCTATCTCGGTATCGTTTGCGAATGCTTTCTTCAGATCAAAATCGATAGTGTCGTTCACCTTTTGCCCGATGAACAGTTTTTTTATTTTTTTATCTTTAATAATGTCTATCCCTATTGAGGTATCGGAGGCAGAAGGACCATCTGCCAAAACGTTTCCATTGCTGTCAAGGGCGGCTATATCTCCCTTGACAACATCTTTCTCTTCTGTTATATCTTCTTTCCTGAGCTCTCCAAAGCGACGGGTATAGTTTTCAAGGTAGTCGTTCTTCATCTTTTCATCAATGATGATCTCATAGTGGCTGACCTTGTTTTTCTTTGTCAGCTGAAGCTCCACTACCGGGGCAAGACCTATTTCAAATGAGAATGAGAAGTCCTCCATTGTATCAAAGTCAATTTTCTCCTGATCGTCTTCTCTGGGAAGCGGATCGCCCAGGATATCAACTTTTTCATCATAAAGATATTTCTGTATATTTTCTGTTACTACCTTATTTATTTCATCAATCCGGACTGCTCGTCCGTACATTTTTTTTACCAGGCCCATCGGTACCATTCCGGGACGAAAGCCCTTAATATTCGCTTTTTTCCTGTAATCTTTCAATACGGTTTCGACCTTATCCTCGTAATCGGCTTTTTCAACGTTGATCTTTAATACTGCATTCAGTTCATCGATGTTTTCTCTGGTGATATTCATTTCAATCCTAATTTATTTACTTGTTAAAAAACCGCCAAAACGCACTATTAAAGAGGTTACGGGCGGTTTGATTCAGTGGTGCGGATGAAGGGACTCGAACCCCCACGTCACGAGGACACAAGATCCTAAGTCTTGCTCGGCTACCAATTACGACACATCCGCGTTAAAATTCACCGCAAAAGTATAATAAATAATTATCAATACAAACAAGGGGATTACCTGCGCAACTCAAAGTTCTTTCCAAGGTAAACTTTTCTTACATGCTCATCATCTGCCAGTTGTGATGATGTCCCCGATTTCAGGATGCGACCTTCAAAAAGGAGGTAAGCGCGGTCGGTTATTGAAAGTGTCTCGTGAACGTTGTGGTCGGTTATCAGGATCCCGATCTGTTTTTCCCTGAGCCGCGATACTATCTCCTGGATATCTTCAACAGCAATGGGATCAACACCTGCGAAGGGTTCATCAAGTAATATGAATTTAGGTTTCAGGGAAAGGGCCCTTGCAATCTCAGTCCGTCTTCTCTCGCCGCCTGAGAGCTGTATACCTTTGTTCTTCCTTATTTTCTGAAGTCCGAATTCATCAAGCAGGTTCTCAAGCCTCTCCCTCTGTTCCTCCTTAGGGAATCCCGACATTTCCAGAACAGCCCTTATATTATCCTCAACAGACATGTTCCTGAATACTGAAGCCTCCTGTGCAAGATAACCTATACCTCTCCTGGCACGCTTATAGACAGGAAGTGATGTAATCTCCTCATTGTCAAGAAATATTCGTCCCTCCCTGGGCCTTATCAGGCCTACAATCATATAGAATGAGGTTGTTTTACCTGCACCGTTCGGACCAAGCAAACCCACAATTTCTCCCTGTTCCACCTCAATTGAAACATGATCCACAACTGTTCTCGTGCGATACTTCTTTACCAGGTTTTCAGTATGCAGTTTCATATACAGGGCTATGAAGTGCTTGTTTCAGTTCCTTCTACATCATCTTCCATGAACTCGTCGTGTTGTTTCTGTTTCTGCTTCATAACCCTGACGGAGATCAATATACCAACCTCATAAAGTGCAAGCAACGGGATACTTACCAGGGCCTGGGAGAATACGTCCGGCGGGGTGATGATGGCTGAGAGGATGAATATAACAACTATTGAATGCTTCCTGTATTTTCGCATGAAAGAGGGAGTAATAATTCCGATCTTGGTAAGGAAGAAAGCTATTATAGGAAGTTCGAAAACAACACCTGTCGCCAGGCATATCGATGAGAGCAGTCCGATATATGACCTCACATTGATCTGGTTTACCACTTCCGGGCTGATTTGATATGTGCCGAGAAAATGCATAGAGAGAGGCGACAGCATATAATATCCGAAAAGAACTCCTACAAAAAACAACATTGATGCTGCTGCAACTGCTCCTCTCGCATGCTTGGACTCATTAGGGCGGAGAGCCGGTTTGAAGAACTGCCAGAATTCCCAGAGAATGACAGGGAAAGCAAGGATGACACCTGCAACCATCGAGACAGCAATATGTGTTGTAAGCTGCCCTGACATCTTGATGTTAATAAGATTCAGGTGCTTGGAATTTATGCATAACGCATTTGAGTGAAGAAGGAAGTTCCCAAGTTTGCAAAGCATCCTGTTTGTAAAGAACTCAGGTGACTTGGGGGCAAGAATTATTGTATTGAATATAAAGTTCTTAAGCACAAAGGCTATTATCATGAAAATCACGATCGCCAGAACAGATCTTATTATATGCCATCTTAATTCCTCGAGATGTTCAAGAAAAGACATCTCTTTTTCTCCTTTCTTCCCCTTTTTCGAAAACAATGCCATAACCACCTGAATAATGTAAAAACTAGAGCATGTAAAGATGATAAATCTTCTTTTGCAAAACAATATTAATCATTTCACTGTTATTAATTTCAAAAATTAAAGTCCATTACGGAGGATATAAACGGTGAATATTCTGGGAATCAGGTTAAAATCCTTGTGGAAAAGGGGATTCAATCAAATTATTTTCTGTATCTTCCAGTGAGTTTCCCCATAAAAGAAACAAATTAATATACCGGCAGACAGTCATTTTTGTTAAAAAGGGGAATAAAAAGGTTTATAACAAGGAAATTTATTAATTTTATCTATAAGGTAAAGGATAACTTTTTTAATGGTTGTTCTGTAATTATTACGTGGAGCAGGCTATGTTGAACGATTCGACAATACACGATTATTTAAAGAAGTATTTTGGTTTTGATACTTTCAAAGGCAACCAGGAACCTATAATCAGGAATGTTCTTTCGGGAAGGGATACCTTTGTACTTATGCCGACAGGTGGCGGCAAATCTCTCTGTTACCAGCTGCCTGCAGTAATGAAAAAGGGAACAGCTATTGTCATATCACCTCTGATCGCCCTTATGAAGAACCAGGTTGATGCAATGAGAAATTTCAGCACAGATGATGATGTTGCCCATTTCCTTAACTCCTCACTTACCAAGACTGAGATAAACAGGGTTAAAAAAGATGTATTGTCAGGGAATGCTAAACTTCTTTACGTAGCCCCTGAGTCACTGACAAAGGAGGAGAACATTGAATTCCTTAAAAATATTGAAGTGTCATTTTATGCCGTTGATGAGGCACATTGCATCTCAGAGTGGGGACATGATTTCAGACCGGAATACAGGAGAATACGGCCAATCATAGATACTATAGGCAGGTCGCCCATCATAGCTCTGACAGCCACTGCCACTCCCAAGGTACAGCATGATATCCAGAAGAACCTAGGTATCCTTGAAGCAGATGTTTTCAAATCATCCTTTAACAGGCCTAACCTGTATTATGAGGTGAGGTCAAAGCAGGATGTAACAAAGGAGATTATAAAGTATATTAAAAACAATCCCGGGAAATCGGGGATAATTTACTGCCTGAGCAGAAAGAAGGTTGAGGAGATGGCAGAAGTGCTTAAAGTAAACGGTATTAAAGCTCTTCCTTATCATGCAGGGATGGATTCAGCCACACGTACTTTGAACCAGGACAGGTTCCTTATGGAAGAGGCTGACATAATAGTGGCAACAATCGCTTTTGGCATGGGAATAGATAAACCTGATGTGAGGTTTGTTATTCACTATGATATACCAAAAAGCCTTGAGGGATATTACCAGGAGACAGGAAGGGCAGGCCGTGACGGAGGAGAAGGAAACTGTATCGCATATTACAGTTATTCTGACATTTTAAAGCTTGAGAAATTCATGCAGGGGAAACCAATTGCAGAACAGGAGATAGGGAAACAACTGCTGCTCGAAACAGTTTCCTATGCAGAATCTTCAGTTTGCAGGAGGAAGTTACTGCTTCATTATTTTGGTGAAGAGTACACTAAGGATAATTGTGAGGCTTGTGATAACTGCCTGCATCCTAAATCACAGTTTGAGGGTAATGAGGCCGTTGTAAGTGCTCTTGAGGCAATACTGGCTGTAAAGGAGAAATTCAAAGCCGACCATATAGCAAATATCCTGTCGGGAAAAGTTACTTCTGCAATCAAGTCGTATAAACATCATAAGCTTGAATTTTTCGGCATAGGAGAGGATAAGGATGAGAAATTCTGGAACATGGTTATCCGTCAGGCACTTATAGCTAAGTTTCTTACAAAGGATATTGAAAACTACGGGCTCCTGAAACTCACGCAAAAAGGAATGGAGTTCCTCGAAAAACCTACTTCATTCATGCTGGCAGAAGATCACGATTATGCAGATACCTCTGAAGAAGAAAATGCCTTTGGAGCAAGAACTGCAACAGTTGACGAAGAGCTGTTCAGCATCCTGAAAGATCTGCGAAAAAAGATATCAAAACATAAGGAGGTCCCACCCTTTGTGATCTTCCAGGACCCATCGCTCGAGGACATGGCTATCCAGTATCCCATAACGATTGATGAGCTTCAGAATATTTCAGGGGTAGGTGCCGGGAAAGCGCAGCGATATGGTAAGGAGTTCGTGGATATTATCAGAAAATATGTGGAAGAAAAAGAGATAATAAGACCTCTCGATATGGTTGTGAAATCGGTAGTTAATAAATCGGGAATAAAGGTCTATATAATACAGAGCATTGATATGAAGAGGCCCCTCGAGGACATCGCAGAAGCGAAAGGTCTGGAGATGGAAGAACTGATATCGGAAATAGAAGCCATCGTCAATTCAGGTACGCGGATAAACCTCGATTATTATATCAGCTCCGTAATTGATGAGGAAAGACAGCATGATATATATTCATATTTCAGGGAAGAGGCAGAATCGGACTCTCTTACCGAGGCCATTAAGGAGCTGGGGAATGAGTTCGAGGAAGATGAGATCAGACTGGTGAGGATCAAGTTCCTTTCCGAGATGGGTAATTAATCCACCTTCATTTTCAGGGGAACCAGGGCATATAATACAACCGATATCACATAAAAGGGATAAAGTACCTGGCAGGGAATAAACCACCACAGGAGCTTCTTCCTTCCAATTATTGCTGCTGAGTGGCGGAGTAACAAAAAATCAGGGAAGGATTTGATAAGCAGTATTGTAAGGAAAATCAACAGGAAGAGTAGATTTATAAACGCCATTACCATGGCAGTAATCTGTGCAAAAATTGTAACAAATGTTACAATTGCAAGGATGATCGTATGAAGGTCGTCATAAGCTTTATATTTTGAGATCCACCTTCTTCTCTGCCCGAGAAATGATATGAATGAAGGAGATGATTTTGTCGTTACCATAGCATCCTCAGAGCCAAACCATAATATTTTTGATCCCTTTTTCTTTTTGATGGAGTGTAAAAGGAACATATCGTCACCGGAAGATATTTCGTCGTGCAGATATTCTGCATTATCAAGGTAAGCTTCCCTGGAAAAGGCAAGGTTTGCCCCGTTGCACATAGTCGCTTTGCCAGCGACAGCTGTTCCGGCAGTAACACCCTGAAGTCCAATGAATTCCATTTCCTGGAATTTTGTAAGTAATCCTTGCCCCGGTTTGATCCTCACAGGGCAGATAATAATATCCGGCTTGTGTTCCGCAAAGAAGGCGGAAATGATCCATATCCATCTCCTGCCCATACGGCAGTCGGCATCGGTTGTTATTATAAGGCTTCCCGATGATGCCTCCACACCGGTTCTGACAGCATGTTTTTTACCATTGCCTTTATTTTTCAGTACCGATATTTTAGTGGCAGAATTAAAACCTGAAGCCAGCTCAAATGTGCTGTCACATGAATTGTCATCCACAATTATGATCTCATACTTTTCCGCCGGATAATCCTGTGAATCCAGGCATGTCATAAGTGCCTGCACGTTTTCCTCTTCGTTACGGCATGCCACCACTACCGAAACAGATTCAGCCGGATCCTCAGATACTGAGAGAGACTCAGCCTTAAGCAGGGATCTGAAAATATCCAGAAGGATAAAAAAATAAGAGAGGACCGGTAATATTAGAAGCCAGTACATTGTCTATTGCTTCATCCATTCATACATAGCATAGTGTTCGCTGTTCATACCGAGCGCTTCGTATGTAAGTCTTGCTACTGAATTATGTTTTTCCACATATAGCCTTGGTCCTGCGATACCCTGCTTCTCAGCCTCTTTCCTGACATGAGAGTACATCGATTTAAAAACACCCTCTCTCCTGTACCGGGGCAACACGTATACCGACTGGAACCACCAAACATAAGAATCTCTCCAGTCGCTCCATTCTGGTGTAATAAGTAAAGAAGCAATTATTTCTTCCTCTGCTATGGTTACCCAATACTGCCCGCGTGAGGCATCGGTAAAAACTGCCTTTACTCCTCCGGTAACTGTTTCGTGGCTGAGAGCTATCCCCTCAGTTTCCATGGCCATTTTTTTCTGGAAATCAGTGATGGTATCTGCATCTTCAGGAACCGCTTTCCGGATAGTAATCATGTTTTCTTCATATATGGTTTTTCGACGGTCCTCATTTATACTCGTCCCAGCTCATGATGGCAAGGTCATCTTCATTCATCCTGCAGAATGCCAGGATAAAAGCACTGGCAAGCCTTGCGTTGGTTATAAGCGGGACATTATAATCAACCGCACTTCTTCTTATGGTATAATCGTTATCAAGTTCAGTAGGACTTAGGTCTTTCGGGATGTTCACCACTAAATCAACCTCGCGTGTTTTGATAAGTTCAATAGTATTAGGTGAGTTTTTCTCATCCGGCCAGTAAGCGACATGGACTTCAATGCCGGCATTCTGGAGAAATTGCTGCGTGCCCCTTGTTGCATATAACTTATGGCCTTTCTCCCTGAGAGCCCTTGCACTGTTCAGAAGTTCAACCTTGGAACGTGCCGGGCCTGTTGACAGGAGGATGCTTTTTTTCGGGATCCTGTAACCTACTGAAAACATTGATTTGAGAATTGCTTCATAAAATCCTTCTCCGATACATCCTACTTCTCCTGTAGACGACATATCGACTCCAAGTACCGGGTCGGCTTTTGCAAGACGTGAGAAGCTGAACTGGGGTGCTTTAACTCCAACATAGTCGAGTTCAAATACAGACTTTCCGGGTTTTTCAAAAGTAACTCCAAGCATTACCTTTGTGGCAAGTTCAATAAGGTTGGATTTCAACACTTTGGAAACAAATGGCATGCTTCTGCTTGCCCGCAGGTTGCATTCTATCACCTTAATGTCGTTGTCTTTTGCAAGAAACTGTATATTGAAAGGTCCTGAAATATCAAGTTCTTTGGCAATAAGCCGTGAGATACGTTTAATTCTCCTGGATGTTTCGAAATATATTTTCTGTGCCGGGAAAACCATCGTCGCATCTCCTGAATGGACCCCGGCAAACTCCACATGTTCGCTAATAGCATATGCAACCAGTTCGCCATTACGTGCAACAG
>CAYQBZ010000056.1:8017-12435 GCA_964415855.1 uncultured Rikenellaceae bacterium | reverse complement strand
TTTGATAATCTGATAGTTGACTATGTTAGAAATAATAAACGAAACAACAGAGTTTCTGAAATCCAGAGGGATTAAGGATCCGGATGCAGGTATTATCCTGGGTACTGGTCTGGGAGGCCTGACTGCCGTGATTGAAAACCGCATTGAGATCGACTATAAAGATATCCCGCACTTCCCGGTATCAACAGTTGCAGGGCATGAAGGTAAGCTTATCTTCGGCGATTTCGGCAGGAAGAAGATCGTTGCAATGAAGGGACGTTTTCACCATTACGAGGGTTATGGCCCGGATAAAATCACCTTACCGGTAAGGGTATTGAGGTATCTCGGGATAAAATGCCTGTTACTGTCAAATGCTGCCGGAGGGGTAAATCCGGAATTCAGGATCGGAGATATAATGATAATAACAGATCATATTAATCTTCTGCCGAACCCCCTTATTGGTCCCAACGATGACAGGATTGGTGCCAGGTTCCCTGATATGGGGGAAGCATATGATAAGTACCTTGTAAGTAAAGCACTGATTATTGCGAAGGAAAAGAATATTGGAATCCATAAAGGTGTTTACCTTTCCACCAGCGGACCTACTTTTGAAACGCCTGCAGAGTACAAATATTTCCGGACCATTGGTGCCGATGCAGTCGGAATGTCAACCACACAGGAAGTCATAATAGCGAGACATATGAACCTGCGATGTTTTGCTGTAAGTATAATAACCGATCTCGGTATTGAGGGAAAGATCGAATATACAACCCATGAATCTGTCCAGGCTGAAGCTGCCAGAACCGAATCGCGTATGACAGCCCTAATGACCGGACTAATTGCCTCTCTTTAGTCTTTTTTCACCACAAAGGTTCACAAAGTGGGCGATTGCTATCGGGATCTTTGTGTCCTTTGTGGTTAATGAAATTTTCATTTATATCTGCTTTTACCTTCTGATCACTGTACATACTTTTTTCCATCTTTCCGTTTTCCCGGTATCATTGAACAGGGTGATATCAATTATATAAATACCTGTCCGTACCGGAGTGCCGTCATCGGCTGTTCCGTCCCATACCAGCGATCCTTCAGGGCCCATCAGCATGTTCCCGGCAAGTTTCTTTATATAATTCCCGGTTTCATCATACACTCGTGCTGAAATTACATTCCCCATCCCTGAGAGCCTGAAGCCAATTGTCAGTATATCTTCATTGCCATCGCTGTCAGGAGAGATTCTTGAAGAAGAAAGTACTACCCTATCATCAGACACAGGAACTTCAACAAAGATGGAATTGGTAGCGCCCGGGGTTCCCCATCCGGAACTCTCAGAAGCAGAATGCCAACTGGAAGGCTCCCATGAATTATTTGCAGGCCCTGTTTTCTCAAGGCTTATACCTTCATATCCCGATAATAGTGAATAGTGCATCTTCTCATTATATCTTACTTCATCAATCAGGTCCAGTTCCCTGTTAAAGAGTACCAGGTGTCCCTTATCATCTGACATTGCCGGTATTGCAGATGTTTCAAACAGGTAGTCCGGATCACTGTATAAGTACCTGCTTAGAACTTTCCCCCTGTCTGTGGTGATTGCATATAAGGTACCTGGCATTATGCACCTGGCTTCACCCGAAACCGGATAGAGATGAGAAGTATCTCCCGATACATCATTAATTGATACAAGCTGGAGCCTCGAGGCATCAATGATCTTGTCCGAACCGTTATAAAACTCGATGAAGTCGGGATCGCCCGGCAATGGATTAAATAATAGTTCGTTGAAAAGAACATCATGTAAAGACGGAGCTTCAGGCAGACCAAAGACAAATCTTCTTTTCCCAATCTTGTTTCCGGCGTTGTCGCATATAAAGTCCGGAACTGTCAGCTCATATTCATTACCGGCAGATAATGGCACGGCACTCCTTATTATGAATTTTCTGAATAGAGGATCTGTAGGAATTATTCCTGTAATCCCGTTATCATTTATCCGGATTTGTGCTATGTTTCCTGCAAGGTCGAATACCGGTTCGGAAAAGCTGAGCATGATATGCAGGCTGTCTTCAGGGAACGTATTCAGTATCCCCGTAAAACTAAGATCGCTATTACTGCGCGATACAGAATTGACCTGGCCGGGTGTTCCACCTTTCCTTGAAACAGAGGCGGACCAGTTTTCATTGTAATAGAAGGGGTACCGGGTATCTATCATCTCGAGAGACCATCCTCCTCCGGATTTCATTTCATCCTTATACCAGCCGGATGAATATTCAAGCCCGTGAACAAGGAAGCCGGAACTGTCGCAGAGGCATAAGATCTTTCCCCCATCTGTCAGCGAAGGAAACTGTATCAACCCGGTCACTTTCCCAAATGAGGTATACAGATCAGTATCCTTTGCTGAACACAGTATTCTGATGTCATATGGCTGGAGGATCTCCCCCGGGAACAGGAACTCCTGTTCCTCCGATTCAAGTTTCCAGCCTGTCAGATCGAACGGGAATTCCGTCCTGTTGGTGATCTCTATATATTCCCTGCCGGGTAGGGAAACCCCCGGCACAGGATCAGCCATAATTTCAGTGATGATAACATCACCTCTTTCAGCCCATACAGGTGTGAAATGTATTTCGATATTCCCGTTACAATTGCCGTATTTGTCACATATGTTATTGGCTAAAAGTATATTAGAGGTTTTATTATTAAATGCCCCGGCAAAGACTACCCTGTAGGCAGTATTATTTAGCATACTTACCGATACCGGACTGTTACCATCCTGGTCGAGGATATTACCGGTCAACTGTGTTCCGAGGGCAAGAGGTTCACTGAAGGCAAGATCTACTGAATATCTGCCGGCAGGGAGGCATGATAAAACCACAGGAGCTTCGTTATCTTCCCTGAATTCTCCTTCGATACGGAGATTATCGAACCACAGGAGTCTGTCCCTTGCCGAGGAGTATTTATAATATATGCAAAACCAGTCCTGGTTGAATAATTCACCGTCGGTGCCTGAAGATGAGCAGACAGGTTGCCCCCCGGGGAATGATACTGAAACTATCCAGCTTCCCTCTTTATATCTTTCAACCACAATGTTCACTGCGCTGTCAGTACCAACATTGTTTTGCCAGTTAACCGGGGTATTGACCACGGCAGAAATCTCTCCGTTCCTGACCTTCCAGAGACGAAGTGTGTCATCATATCCTTTCAGGTTCACTCCTATTGCAAATCCGCTCATAGTACCTTCCGCAAGTATATCTGCCGGCCCGGAATCAGACATAAGATATACTGCCCAGAAATTTGAGGATGATGGATCATAAGCATGTCGCACAGAGAATGACCACCTGGTAAGTCCCAGGGAAGGGCAAAGATGCAGAACGGATAAACCGATCGTTTCCTCACCGGAGTCAGGATTATCGTAAGCATGATGAAGGGAGAAATCACCGGAAATGGACAAGGTGGTATCCGCTGTCCAGTGCCCTTCAGTACTTTGCACCCAGTTGCTGATATCAGCATTTTCAAAATCAGCCGTAATCTGGGCAAATGCCAGATTAGGCAATAATGTTACCAGCAAAATAACTTTTTTCATGCAGCGCGACGAAAAGAAAAAAAAGTTAATTTTGACCCTTTTAAATGTCAAAGTAAATTTAATTAATTACTTAAATAATTCCAAACTTATTACTATGAAAACAGCTGTTGTGGGAGCGACGGGAATGGTTGGAGTGACAATGATTAAGGTGCTTGAGGAGAGAAATTTCCCTGTAACTGAATTTATTCCTGCTGCCTCTGAAAGATCGGTCGGAAAGGAACTGACCTTTAAAGGAAATCCTGTTAGAGTCGTCAGCGTGGCAGATGCTGTTAATGCCAGGCCTGAATTTGCAATTTTCTCAGCCGGAGCCTCCACATCAAAGGAATGGGCTCCCAGGTTCGCAGAAAACGGTACTGTTGTAATTGACAACTCTTCTTACTGGCGCATGGATAAGAACATTCCTCTGATTGTGCCCGAGATCAACAGTCATGTTATAAAAAAAGGTGACAGGATAATAGCCAACCCAAATTGCTCGACAATACAAATGGTTATGGCTCTTGCCCCGCTTCACAGGAAATACAGGATTAAGCGTCTTGTCGTATCAACTTACCAGTCGGTAACCGGTACGGGTGTGAAAGCCGTTGCACAGATGGAAAATGAAAGAACCGGGATCAAGGGTGAGATGGCCTATGCCCATCCTATAGATAAGAATTGCTTTCCCCACGGAGGATCATTCCTTCCCGACGGAAATACCACTGAGGAACAGAAACTACTTGACGAAACACGGAAAATACTTGAAGACAATACTATACAGGTAACATCCACTGTGGTAAGGATACCGGTAGTCGGGGGACATTCTGAAGCTGTTAATATTGAATTTGAAAAGGAGTACGATATCGATGATGCCAGGCAGCTGATAAGCCGGTTCCCGGGG
>CAYQBZ010000056.1:0-8007 GCA_964415855.1 uncultured Rikenellaceae bacterium | reverse complement strand
CATCAAAAAACCTTTACCCTATGCCAATCCAGGCACATAACCGGGACGAGGTTTTTGTAGGGAGAATAAGGCGTGATCATTCGAGGGAGAAATGTCTTAACCTGTGGATTGTTTCGGATAATATAAGAAAGGGAGCTGCAACCAATGCAATTCAGATTGCAGAATACATGGTTGCCAACAGATTGTATTAAACCTCTCTGTGAAACCTCTGTGTCTCTCTCTGCAAGTTCTTTATAACTTCTGTGCGAGATTCACAAACTAATGACAGATTGCTTCTAAATTTCGTAGAGAAAACTATTATAGGGATATCTTTTGATATGGAGAGACCTCACCTCGTTGTACAGCAGATTCCGGAATTCGTTAATGTTCTCTTTTGATTTTGCCGAAATAAACACACTTTTATGGTTCTTGTCCGAGGCCATCCATGTCTTCTTCAGATCGGCGAGGGAATAATTCTCCCTGATAACAGGAGATAAATCGTCCTCATCTTTGGCAGTATATGAGAAAGTATCTATTTTATTAAATACCATTATGGTTGGTTTATCATACGATTTAAGCTCCCGCAGCGTATCATGGACCACATTGATCTGTTCCTCAAAATTCGGATGCGATATATCGACAATATGCAGCAGCAGATCCGATTCCCTAACCTCATCAAGGGTTGATTTGAATGACTCAACAAGGTCATGCGGAAGCTTCCGGATAAATCCCACCGTATCAGAAACCAGGAAGGGGAGATTGCCGATCACAACTTTTCTAACCGTGGTATCGAGCGTTGCAAAGAGCTTATTCTCGGCAAATACATCCGATTTGCTAAGGAGATTCAGGACCGTTGATTTCCCGACATTCGTATACCCGACAAGTGCAACCCTTATCATCTTCTCCCTGCTCTTTCTCCGGGTAGCCATCTGGGTATCTATTTTCTTAAGCTGCGTTTTCAGAAGTGCGATCTTATCCCTGATAATTCTTCTGTCGGTCTCTATCTCGGTCTCTCCAGGGCCTCTGAGACCTATCCCTCCTCTCTGTCTTTCAAGGTGAGTCCACATACCTGTCAGCCTTGGAAGAAGATACTGGTATTGAGCCAGTTCCACCTGGGTTCTGGCATGAGATGTGCGGGCTCTCCTTGCAAAAATATCCAGGATCAGATTGGTCCTGTCAAGAATCCTGCAGCCAAGGATTTTTTCAATGTTCCTTAACTGGCTGGGAGTCAGCTCATCATCGAATATTGCAATATCAATCTTATTATCATTTACATATTGTGCAATCTCACCTATTTTACCTGAGCCGACAAAGGTACGGGGATCGGGACAATCAAGTCGCTGAGTAAATCTTTTAACAGGTTCAGCACCTGCGGTTTCAGTCAGGAAAGAGAGTTCCTCCAGGAAATCATTAACCTCACGGTCATCCTGACCATGGTACTTAATCCCAACTAGTATTGACCTTTCAACTGGTCTGCCGGTGTCAATCATCAATGGCAAATGGAATATTCTTTTTACCCTGCAAATTATGTATTTGTATGAAAATCAGAGACGGGCAGCTTGCCCGTCTCAACTTGATTCTATCTAGGTTGTAAAAAAATACAGGTGTCTCTTCTATAAAATATAACGCCTGTTATTTTGAATAGCTCCTCTTATGGCCATTTTTAATGATTCTGAACATCTTATGACCATTTCAATATCAGTTGGGAACGGAACGGGGGAAGATCTTGTTCTCTCAAGTTGCTCCTCATTCAGCGCCTGTGTATCACCAAGGGCCCGTGATGAAATATGATCAAAATGCGACTCTGCACCAATAGGATCCTTCTTAAGTATTTTATTGGGATTCACCTGAATAACTTCAACATCACCGTCAATCCGGCATGCTTTTGACTGGATCGATTCAACAAGAGCACACTGAAGGGTCTTATATTTCTTAAGTTTTATATCATTGCCCAGCGAATCTTTCATCACATTACCCTTCTGATCGAGGACATATGTAAATCCATCTTCCACGTCCCTTTTTATCACTGAATCTCTTTCCGCTGTATTATCGGGACTTACAGCTACATTCTTAATATTAACATTTACAAAATAGTCGTACTGCGTATTATCGTTAAGATTCTGCGTATGGTACTCTACCCACTCCGAATTAAGGGCCGGGAGATTCAGTGCCAGCAGGTCCTGTTCAAATTCAGGAGGGAACTTAATTATGGAACTGTTCTGAACAGAAACAAATACCCTGCTCATGCCCAGGTACTTTGCCTCCTGTATCTTATTATCGATCCCTTCATAATCACCAACATATTCCTTTGCCCGCACAAATTCCATATATGCCTGTCTGTAATTTTCCTTTATATTGGTTGTCATCAGCTCATTCCCATGAGCATAATAGAAATCAGCAGCTTTCCTTTTGGCATTTACCATCTCAGGCATATAATCGACATAGGGAAAATCGACAGATCGACCGTTCATACTCAAAGGTGTTACTGTTCTTACCAGTGATTGTCTGTCGCTTAAAGCCTTATAAACAATATATATTTCGTCCCAGTTGTTTGGCCGGTTTTCCATTTTAAGGAAACGTATCCTTTCATTATCCCTGTCATTTGCAACAGTGTATGATCTTTGAAGTATCTCGATCTCCTTAGCATCCGAAGGATCTTTCCTCAATTGTTTTACCGCTTTGTCTATCGCAGCATCGTAGTTGCCTCTTTCGAGTTGTTTTTTAGCTGAGCCGCATCCCGAAAGGATTACAGTAAGCAGGATAATAAATGGTACAATTTTTTTCATATACAACAATTATTTATTAGTGCTGATAAAGATAAGAAAAACGTATAAAATACAAAACTGACTAAGTGTCTCTATTGTTGACAGTTATTCACTAAAACATAAAATTCAGAGGGATCTGGAACCGGACCCTTACCGGTTGTCCCCTTTGCAGTCCGGGGGTCCATCTGGGGGATTCTGAGATTGCCCTCACAGCTTCATTATCCAGTATCGGATCCACACCCTTCATAACAGTCACATTACTTACTGATCCATCTTTCTCTACAATGAATGTAAGAAATACCGTTCCCCTTATTTTCCTGTCGATTGCCTCCTGGGGATAGTTTGTTCTTCTCTTTACCCACTCACGGAATGTAGTTATATCTCCCCCCCTGAATGATGGCATTACCTCAACCATCACAAATGGTTCATCTGTATCTCCACCTGTCCCATCCTGCCCAAAGAGAGGATCATACCCGCTGCCGGTCCCTGTTATCTCAAGCTGATCAATCGGTGTCTGAATCAGTAATTCATCGTTTGTCAGAAGCTCCTGTTCCATTGTGATCACGGAATCGACTACCACAGGAGGTACATATTTCACAATCTCCCGGATTTGCGCAGCTTCCGGTGGTGGCGGTGCAGGGGGTACTATTATCCTGTCTTCAGGAGGTTCCAGGTTGGCCATGTTAACCTGTACCGACATTATCCCGCCCCTGATGACAGTATCGGTCCGGGGAGTAAGCACAAACGGGAGGATAACAAGGATACTGAATAATACTGATGAAAATATGATACCGGCAACCATCACAGAGTTATACCTCTTTCTCAACTGATACGCGCCATATTCTTTGTTGCGCGACTCAAAGAGCAGATCATCGAAATCATATTTCCCTCCTCTTTTATTATCCATTTTGTTATCTATTGGGTCTGCATAATTCATAATACCAGCAGCCAGCGGAATAATTATAAATGCTATTTTCCAGTTTCAATAATAATGCCATTCTTGTTCTTTACATGGGTGGGGAACGACATCAATTATTGTATTGTAATATAATTGTGCGGCAAAATTACAAAATAGTGCCCTTTCAGCAAAACTTTAACAGCAGCGTAATTAAGACCTATAATTGTTTTCATTTTTTTCTTACATTTGCGCTTGAAAATGGGGGTTTAGCTCAGTTGGCTAGAGCGTGTGACTGGCAGTCACAAGGTCAGGGGTTCGATTCCCCTAATCTCCACCTCCGCCCTCCGTAGCTTCAGCAAAGGAGGGCTTCTTTTTTAAAATAAGAATTATTTTCGCTAAATCTGCCCGGGCTTCGGTGGACGCAGTCCGCAATACCGCTGAAAGGCAGCTTTCACATAGAACCAGAAATCTTATTGAAGACCCTTCAGGAGTAAAAAGATAAATGATTATCTCCTGATAAAAATAAAATCTCCGCCCTCGTCCCCAACATTCTGAATAACTCCAAACTGAGGCACATTCGGGCTGTTATCCATTACTGCGGTTTTAAAACTACTAAACAGTGATTCTGATGTGAGGTATTTTTCCTCGTTGTCTGCAAGCCTTCTTACCAGATACTTCAAAAATGCACTTTCATCAGGAACCTCCTGTAAAATCCCACTTGTCATAGCTTTTCTGCTTGGAAGCTTATAAAGTTTTTCGATCCCCTGTGACGGTTCCATGCTGATTGCCCTGGTCTTAAAGATTGCCCCGCTAAAACAGGCATCTGCAATAAGCAAGGTATGTCGCGCATCAATACTACCTAAATAATCTCTTAATATACTGTTTCTGAACCAGTTGCTGGTATTCGTCTTTGAGGCATCCGATGGAAACCATGAACCCACTTTACCCCTGTCGTCCCATATGCCATGTCCGGCATAGAATATAAGCAGATTATCATCCGGAGTAAGATTTCTTGTAAGTGAATCCAGAGTTCCGATAAGTTCTCTGTATGTCGGATCAATCAGTAATCTCATATTTCTCTTTTCAAAAGTATACTCTGACACCAGAATATTGTAAAGACTTCCGGCATCATTAACAGGATTCTCCAGGTCTGGTATATCCGGATCGAGATAATTGTTTATTCCTATCAATAGTCCAATATACCGTCCCCTCGATATTTCTGATGGAGTCTCTCCCTCCTCATAAGCATCCGCGGCAGTGCAATCAATAATCACCTTCTGTTCGTTCATCTTTCCTTTATTGTTAAAGGCAACCAGATCTAAAAAATTATCTCCCTTCGTAAGTGTGGTACTATACTGAAAGATGCCTCCATCTGCCAGATTAACAATTCTGCCATTTATCAGAAAACCTTTTATGCCTTCAGGATCAGATACCCGACCTATCAGGATAATATTATTTTTATCGGATTGAAAACGCCCACCTTCAAAAACTGGAGAGAATAGTTCAATCATAGTACTGGCCTGGATAAGAACCTCTTTATCTGTCCCATTATCAAGCAACTGATCCTCTCTAACATTTTGTTTATCATCAGAAATTTCATTATTTGTAATTAAGGATTGTATGACCGGTGACACTGAGGTCTTCCATTGAGATTCATCCATACCTGAAAGCGCCCATATTTCAAGATCTTCGGAATCAAAGCATGAAGATATAAAATCAGATCGGACCGGGCTAATATCCACACAGGTAACAATCTGCTGCTGTTTATCAGACTGACGTAGTATTTTTTGCGTGGCAACATCCCAGAGGATTATTAACTTGTCCCGCGCGCCGCTAATAAGAGTTTTACCATCAGGACTGAAATCAATCGACTGGATCCAGTCTTTATGCCCTTCAAGGGTAGCGACTTTATTAAATCCCTGCATTTGCCTGATATTAATCAACTTATCATCAGCACAACTGGCAATAAGATTTCCGTCTTTACTAATAGCAATATCCCGGATTATTCCTTTGTGATCGGGCAGTGACCTTATCATACTGCCGTTATCCACATTCCATATAATAAGAGTACCGTCTTCACCACCCGATACCAATGTTTTCCCATCAGGGCCGAACTTAACAGAGTTCACTTCTTTTTTGTGCCCTTTAAGCTCATATATAAGGTTTGCCGTTTGTATATCCCATATCCTGATTGTCTCATCTGCACTGCCTGAGGCGAGGTACTTCCCATCAGGACTGACATCTATTGACTTAACCTGACCTCTGTGACCAGCAAACGTACTGACTATAGCTGGAGGCATAATACCAAGGTCCCACATAGTAACATTATTATCCCTCCCCCCTGCCAGCACAAAATCATCGTTTGGTGAAAACACGGCCACATTTGGTCTTGCCTTAAGGCCTGTCAAAGTTCTGTAAATGGTTAAGCGATCAACATTCCATATGATGATACTACTGTCTGAACCGGCAGTAACAATATATTTCCCATCCGGACTGTAGGAAGCATATACTATCTTATGGCTGATTTCTCTTAATGGCCGCTTGACGTTAAAATTATACTGGGCATTCATGTTGCCCATGTTGCCAAAACACACGACAAGAATTATTAATCTGCTCCAAAACCTCATCTTTATAGATCTTTCGACTTTATAAAATACATCCTTAATCCTGCCTGAATTACAAATGCCTTAAAGTTCTCCTCCCGTTCCGGGCTTTTAAAATTCTTCTTATTTAAAAAAATGAAATCATATCCTGATGAAAGTATGAAGTTCAGTTTGCTGTTAGGGCTGTATTCCAACCCTAATCCAGGAATAACTCCAATTCCTATATTCCTTTCGAGGTTATAATTATATGGGCCGGTATCATCAGGGTCCAGCCTGTTTAGCTTTTTCAGTTCCATCCATTCAGTATCCTCAAAATAAGCATTAGTCAGATTAACATTTATTCCAAAGAACATATATGGCTTCCATTTACCATCAGCAACCATATAATAAACCGGCATAAGACCAAGACTATAGTTGTAAATATCCAGATAGTTTTCTCCCTGGGCTATAAGATCCTCAGTTAATGTATCAAGGATTTCCCAGTACAAATAATTATTATTATCACCTTCACGGTATGACCATCTCTGTGATATCATAACACCAAACTCCGCTGAAAGTGAAAATCTGGGACTTAACCTGAACTGTAAACCCCCGTCTGCTGCAAAACCCATTCCGTAGTTGGGCATTTGCATGGGATCATACTCTCCAAGCTTTTTACCTATTGTTTTAAAAGTTCCTGCAGAGAGTTTTAAACTGACTGTCTGATCAAATTGAGCATTTAATAAATAGGGCATCAGAAACAGAATTAATAGAAGTTGTCCTTTTTTCATTTTTCTAACCTTATTAAGTCCAAATAAAAGAGCCCACACACAGGAAACAGGCATACAACTCTGTCAAAATTACAAAACTATCGATATAAAGACTAAAGATCGGGGAATAAATATTTATATTTGGCTTAAAATGAATCCTATGCAACATTTCTGCAAATTATTTCTTTGCACGTCGGGCAATGAGGTACTACTGATTCCGATGGAAAAGATCTGTCGTTTATTACTCTGCGCGTTCTGGATAGTAAAGGAACTCTTGTGCCTCAGGCCGGGACAAGGAAGGGGATCTTAAGCCGAAAAAATTCGGGCTTAAGAGATTCCTGAGCGGTAATTTATTTAAGCCTGATACGCATAATATACATATCTGCAGTAATATAGAGGTATTTATTCTCCTCGTCAAGTGCACAGTTGGAGGTTGCCCGGCCGGTTTTAATTGTCCCCAGGTGCTCCCCTTCCGGTGAAAAGATCCAGACGCCGCCCGGTCCTGTAGCGAAGATAATGCCGTCGTTCCTGACTTTAAGTCCATCCGGTGATCCTGTTTCCAGCATTTCATCATGTGAAAGTCTGTAAAAGATTTTTCCTGTCCCAAGGGAAGCATCTTCACCTAAAGCATATTCCATCCAATAGGCTTCATCACCTGTCCCAGAGTTAGCAATATAAAGGATCTGCTCATCAGGTGAGAGAGCTATTCCATTAGGGGCTGTCATCTTATCAGTTAACAACTTCAGAATTCCATCGGCACCAAGCATGAATACACCTGCGAAATCCAGTTCACGTTTAGGATCCTCAAATCCATACTCCATACCATAGGCCGGATCAGTAAAGAACAGATCTCCCCCGGAATTATAAACTGCATCATTAGGACTTTTAAACCTCTTCCCCTGCCAGTTTTCAGTAATTGTAAAAAAATTATGATCAGGATTATTAGGTGTTTGATCGTTTGTTGAAATTTGTGTTTTTCAGTGATGTATTAAAATGTGGTTTGCTTTCTTTTT
>CAYQBZ010000055.1:0-12479 GCA_964415855.1 uncultured Rikenellaceae bacterium | reverse complement strand
TTACAGAAAGACTGTTCACAGCGGGATCAATCACATATGCTTTGAACCAGATATCATCACCCGTGGAACAACTCAAACGGTCGATATGGAGATAGACTTTTTCTGCGATTTGTAATGGCTCAGACTGTCCGGATAAAAAGTAATTTCCGGAAGAAATAAACATACATAACATGAGAATAATCAATCTCACAGCAATTGATTTTATTCTTATCTAATTCTTTTGAGAATATCATTCATAACATCCATCTGAACCTTATGTACCTCAATTACCTCCTGCTGCTGTTTCAGGATCAGATGGTCGAGTTTCTCGTGAAGCATCCTGATCTCCAGTTCCGATTTCAGGTTTACCATATAGTCATTTCTTGACCGGTCCCTGTCTTTTTCTTCCTGACGGTTCTGGCTCATCATGATAACCGGGGCCTGAATGGCAGCTAAAGTGGAGAGAATAAGGTTTAAGAGGATAAAAGGGTATGGATCGAAGCCCTTGTTTGCAAGCCAGATTAAGTTTACGGCTATCCACAGAAAAAGAAATGATCCGAATGCGATGATAAATGTCCAGCTGCCACCGAAGGAAGCCACCTTATCGGCAATTCTTTGTCCGATGGTCATTACACCACTGTCTTCAGCATCGATTTTATCAGTTAATGTAGTATTGTCTTTCAGCGATTCAAGCACCGCCCTTTCCATATCCGTCTGGTCAGCGATCTGTTCATTCAGATACTCCTCGATATATTTTTCCCTGTATGCATTAAGTTCACTCAGGGATAAGTACTTTTCGGTTGTGAAACCGGGATGTTCCCTTTGAATTATATCAAGGATGGATTGTCTTATCATACTGGTGGATACCCTGTCAGCGACCGGGAATTCTTCATTTGAGATATCACTTTGGAAGGTTTTCATATAATCGGGTATTAATTATTTATTTAATCAGCTATGGCCGGGTCCGTATACAATGTCAATTTCATTTGATGGATAATCGAATGTTATCTTTGAAACCAGATCAATAGAAGGCTGAATTCGTTCCCTTCCGAATTTCACGTAAAGGTCAGGATTCGAATAATTCTCGCTCATATCAGGTGTACAATTTATATATTAAAATTACACTTTTTACTTTAATATCAGAACTGTTAAGATCTTCTTAAGGATCAGAATATTAGTTGAACAGGTTTTTATTCGTAGGGGAATTTGTTATTTTGCGGATTCAGGATAATTTTCTAAAATTAAACTTATAAAGATCACAGATGACAGGAATAGTAATTGTAATATTTATTCTCGGTTACAGTGCAATAGCTGTTGAACACAAGATCAAGGTTGACAAGGCCGCCTCGGCTCTTGTTACCGGGGTGCTGTGCTGGTTATTTTATTTTTTCCATGAACCGGTTACTGTTGCTTCAGAAGGGGAACTTATACATCACCTGGGGGAAATAGCTGCCATATTGTTTTTTCTCCTGGGCGCCATGACGATTGTTGAGGTTGTGGATTCTCACCAGGGTTTCAGCCTGATTACCGATGCAATAATAACCAGGTCAAAAACCTTACTGCTGATACTCGTCTCGGTAATGACCTTTTTCCTTTCAGCAATCCTTGACAACCTGACTACTTCAATTGTAATGACTTCCCTGTGCGGGAAATTGTTGAAGGAACGGCAGGACCGTTTATGGTTTGTTTCAATGGTGATCATCGCTGCAAATGCCGGGGGAGCCTGGTCTCCGCTTGGAGATGTTACCACTACAATGCTCTGGATAGGGGGACAGATAACCGCATTTAATATTATTGCCAAGACTATCCTTCCCAGTATTGTTGTTGCTGCGGTACCTCTGCTGATTGTGGCTTTAAAGTTCAGGAATCAGAAAATTGAAAAGACAAGAGACAACAGGAACAGGCACCCCTCAGAAAGTAAAATCATACTTTTTACCGGTATAGGTTTGTTGATTTTTGTACCTGTATTTAAGACTTTAACACACATGCCGCCTTTTATGGGGATGCTGCTTGCTTTGGGTACCATATGGATAGTGAGCAGCATGATCCATTTAAGAAAACATCCTGAGGAACGGTACAAATATTCTGTATCCCAGGCTCTTCGAAGGATAGACACTTCGAGCATATTGTTTTTTCTTGGGATACTCCTTGCTGTATCCTCTCTTCAGTCCTTTGGCATTTTGGGCCGTATTGCTGAGGCTCTTGTGAGTCGCATAGATAATATGTATGTTATCGGTACCATCCTTGGACTTTTTTCCGCAATAATTGACAATGTGCCCATGGTGGCAGCTGCACAGGGGATGTTCAGTCTTGAAATGTATCCGACTGACCATGTTTTCTGGGAATTCCTTGCTCTTTCAGCAGGAACCGGAGGGAGTGCGATAATTATCGGATCAGCGGCCGGGGTAGCTGTAATGGGTATAGAGAAGATCAACTTTTTCTGGTACCTGAAAAAGATAAGCTGGCTCGCCCTTGCCGGTTTTTTTGCGGGCCTGGCCACATACATCATACAGCAAACTATTGCCGGTTAGGATTACTCGTGTCTTAAAGCGTCTACCGGGTTTATGCGGGAAGCCTTATATGCATGGAAGAACACGGTAAGCATCACTACAACGGTGGCAGTTACAAAAGAGTATATGAATATTATTATGTTAATATCAGTTTTGAAAGCAAAATTACTTAACCATTTTGTCATGAAATAATAAGTCACCGGAACAGAAATAATACCAGCCAGCACAACCAGTACAAGATTGCTGACCATCAGCTTATTTATAATCTGCTGTTCCTTACTGCCGAATGCCTTTCTGATTCCGATCTCTTTTATTCTTGATCTTGCGACAAACAGGGTAAGGCCGAATAATCCAAAAGCAGCTATTAACAGTGTGAAAAGAGCAAATATTGAAACGATGGAACTCAGGTTCCTTTCTGATGAGTAGAGGCTCTTTGTCAGGTCCTCTATTGTGTTGTAACGAAAAGGTCTGTCGGGTGCTTCCTTTTTCCATTCTGCATCAAGCATGGGAAGGATACTGTTCATGGTTCCCGGTTTGAAATGGACGGCCACCTGGTTGATATACCTGTCAGTCATTTCAATCATCAGCGGAGGAATATCGGAATGCAATGAGTGGAGATTAAAATCTTTGACTACCCCGATAATTGTCTTGTTGCCAAGCTTTTTACCTAAAGGATCGGTAATCCCCAGCTGTTTGACAGCTGATTCATTCAGTATAGTGGATTGTGTAAGGTCACTGCCATAATCCTGAGAAAATTCCCTTCCCTGAAGTATTTTTATCCCCATTGTCTGGAGGAAATTGTAATCAACTGCCAGTCCCTCAACCTTCACCTTGATCGTATTATCTTCAAAGTTGGATTCCATAGTTGCCATTGAACCACGCATGGGAAGCCCATCCATTACGCCGGCTGCCATTATCACATTAGGATTTGATCTTATATTATTCAGGTAGGCCGAGTAGCCTTTGAAATCACGTCCCAGGTCGATAAGCAGGATATCTTTATTTAAGTAACCCGGGTCTTTATTAATGAAATATCTGTATTGAGATCGGATTATAAGAGTACCCGAAACAAATGAACAGAAGATAACGAGCTGTAATACAATCAGTGCAGAGCGGAAGACCAGTCTTCTTTTACCCGGCTGGAAGGAACTTTTAAGAATATCCATTACATTCAGTTTCCCCAGGTAGGATGAGGTGTAAAGCCCTGAGGCCACACCAATAACAATTGTAAGAAAAAGATAGACAGTCAGATAAATGACAACATTCGAACTGATTATATTTAATCTTGTCTGAAACAATTTTCCTGCATAGGGAAGAGCGAACTTCATAAGGATCAGTGCAACAGGGAATACAATACCGGCCAGCAAAACAGATTCACTCAGAAGTTGTTTTTTAATACTTCTGTTTATGGCTCCGAATGCCTTCCTGATTCCTATTTCAAGACGTCTTCCGGTTGAAACTGCAGTTGAAAGGATAATATAATTTACTGCTGCAACCAGAACTATAAGCAAAGCAATTGCGGAGAACAGTTTTACATTCTTCTTGTTCCCGGTAATCCCGGGATTTGCAATATCTTCTGAATCCAGATAGACATCTCCCAGGTTTTGAAGAGAATAATTATATGGCGGATTTTCACTGATATGCTTTACCTCGAAATCCCTGAACCGGTTTTCAATTGTTTCGGGTAACGTGTTTTTTGAAATCAGGATCCATGTGATCCAGAAATCGTGTGTCCAGCTTACATCGGCATTTGTTATTCCGAATGTTTTATTTATCGGATCCAGTGTCCATTTGCTGTTAATGAAACATTGTGTCCTCAATGTCGAGTTGGATGGTATATTCTCAAATACAGCTTTTACAATAAAGATCTGGTCAGTGTCGTTTACAATCCCTTCTATCTCCTGTCCGACAGGGTTCTGATCGGGAAAGATCTTTTCAGCAAGATCACGCGACATGACAATTGAATTCATATCATCAAGAAGATCCTTATCCGGGGAGCCTGCTATCAGTGGCAGGGTGAAAATATCAAATATTTCTGAGTCGGTACCAATAGCATCATTTACAGTTATGATCTCGTCGTTATATTTAAGCCTGAATCCTCTCATGTATCTCACCCTTACAGCTTTCTCCACCTGAGGGAAATCCTCTTTCAATGCTGTGGCCAGTATGTATGGAGTTCCTGACTGTGTGCCCTTAAAATCGACATAGTAATTCAACACCCTGTAGACTCTTTTCCTGTTCAGGTGGCAATGATCGTAGCTGAGTTCGTTGATTACATAAAGCAATATAATAAAGGATGCTGCAAGAGCTATGGAAAGCCCAACCAGATTAATTACTGCGAACAGCTTGTTATTTCTAATAAACCTGGATGCTGATCTGAGATAATTTTTGATCATGGAGCTTATTTTTTGGAGCTGGTCAAATCAGAAAGTAAGTTTTTCAGAGATAGCCATCAGATCATCAATGTCCTTATCATAATCCTTAATGAATTTCTGGGGGAATTCGCCAAAGCCTTTCATCCGCCTCGATTTTGAGTCGTGCAGGATCTCCCAAATTTTCGTTTTTTTTGTGTCAATTATTCTTTGCAGGCTCTGGACTCTTTTTTCAGTGTTGTACTTATCATGTAAGGTACATATTAGATTGCGCGATTCTTCAATTATCTTAAGGTTGTGATTAACAGCCTCATCATCAATGTCATACTCAATTTTATAACAACATGTGTTGTATGGCTTTTTCATCAGCTCTTCAATATCGTTCAATAATTGTTCAACAACAATCAGGGTCGATGTAAGTGATCTCTTATGGTTTTCGTGCAGGAATATTTCAGTTTCTTTCATGAGTATATTACTGGTTGTGTACGTAAATTATTAACTATAATGCATTTAAGAATAATATCATCAACCTGGTGTAATCCTCAAATTCTGTGAGAGGGAGTGTCTCATATCTATCATATACATCATGATATGCCTGTATCCCTCCCTGTGTGTAGATGAAAAAACAAGGTACCCCATCCTGGTAAAAAGGACAATGGTCGCTATTACATGCTGCTCCGCGGATATCGATCTTTGGTAACAGATTGTACTGTTGGTTAATCCTTGTTATCAGGTCAAATTTATCCCTGAAGATACTGCCGTTAACAATTCTTATACCCTCATCTCCCGTACCGGCAAGATCGAAATTGACAAGGAACTTAATCTTATTCAGATCAGTAAGAGGGTTCTTAATAAAAGCTTTTGCACCTAGCAGACCTGACTCCTCGCCTGACAGTGCAATAAAAACCATATCATGTTCGGGTCTGTTCGAGGAGAAGTACTTAACCAGGTTTAACAGCATCGCCACACCGCTGGCATTATCATTTGCACCGGGGAAATATGTCTCTTTTCCCATTTTCCCCAGATGATCGTAATGAGCCAGTATCACAACAGAGGAATCAGAATCCGATTTACCTTTTATCAGGCCTGCTACATTCCGGGTCGCATAATCTTTTAAGTACTTTGCGTCAACTCTTATCTTAATGGAGTTAATATTTTCAATGTCCAGTTCTTTGGTTATTGTCAACACGGGTCTTATGTTCTGATGTGTTGAACTGCTCCATGTAAGTTTATCGGAGCTGTATATTATAAGGCCCTTAATATTTAAGTGCTGACCTGTCTCCAGGTAATTTATGAACTCATCTGCCTTCTTTTTTGTTTCAGGTTGATCATTGTTCCCGGCCCTGGCATCTACCAGGATGAATGAATCACCTGCTTTACCCATCAGTGAATCAAGTTTCAACCGGGAAGAAAGGTATCTTATATCTGTTTTAATAATTTTGAATGTGCCCTTGACTGCAGGACAGGAGGGATCAATAAGATAATCTATTGCAGGACGGAGATCTGTGTTATCTATACTCACAGTCACTTTCCCTGGGAAGGTATTAACTGACATTTTAAATTCCTGGAAATAGGAGTCCCCGTTCATCGGTTCCAGGTCGAATTTCCTGAATTGTTCTGAGATATAGTCAGCGCTTATCCTGTCTCCGTTTCCCACGTAGCCCCTGCCTTTAAATTCCGGGGAGCTTAACTTCTCAATAATCCTTCTGGCATATTCAATGTCCTGTGAAGATGCTAAAAGGTTTAATGTTAATAATATCAGCAGAAGCTTTGCCTTTCTCATAGCAGAAGTTTGTCCTAAAGATAACTAAAAGAAATTCCGGTTTATCAGACCGGTTTATTCAAGGACCGTTTTCTCCAAACGAAATCTGTCAGCGCCCGGGAGAAAAATTTAATAATGGTTATTTCCCGGCAGGTTTCAAAATACTTATTACTTCCGCTGTACTTACCAATAACAGTAATATATCCAGTGTCCATAAAAATATTTTGCCTTTCAATGGCAGCCCCATGTTTCCCAGGAGCAGCCAGTAAAGCAGGACAATTCCCCCGCAAATGTTTATACTGACAGCACCTGCCAGACCTAATCCTGTTTTACGTCCATCAGTAGTATCCCGGTATGCTTCAATAACCAATGCTATTGTTATTCCAAGGAAGACTGCTCCCAGGATGTTTGGATAGAAATTATTTTGAACAGACGGAACTCCAAGGAAATCTGCTAATTCCGGGGAGAAGCATAACAACAGTACAGCCAGTATAAAATTTAATCCCGCATCGGTCAGCAAGGTGATTTTCCTTCTCATCATAATTTAAGCTAGGTATTATAGATAGGAAATAATGGTTAATCTGCAGGGTTATCATCTGGTCATGGTATGCCTGACCGGATCTTGTATGATAAGATAATATTTTGCAGATGTATCAGGTTTTTTAATTATCAGTTTCCCCCTTTTGTCTGGTGTAAATTTGCGATAAAACCTTTCTGATCCGGGAAATTCTTCTGCTATATTAAAATCCGGAGGAAGCATGATCCTTACGGAATCAGCGACCGATCCGTCGGGAAACGTCTTAAATCGAAAGATCTTGTTATTGTCAGAAGGATCAATCCGTTTCATATAATCATCAATACTTTTGTTATTTTTAAAATCAAACCTGTAATCTGAAAAAGGAAAAGGATCAGCTTTTCTAATTTCAGGGACTTTAAATTTCAGACTGTCTTCCTGCCCCCAAATACATCCGGGAATAAATAAAAGGCAAAACAACAGGGCAGGTATAGTTTTCATATATTGAATTTTACATATGCATTTTATTGAGCCTCATGATCAGATTCCGGTAAATTAATAGGAATTTACCTGTGAATACTGTGAAAATATTAACAGCAAAAATTATTCCAATTGTGTTTGTTTCAATAGGTTTAACATACTATTCCCATAATTATTTACTAAATAACTGTACAGCTTTTAAACAGGCAGGTCGCTGCAAATTGCCAGAAGATCTGTTGAATAACGTACAACATTATTGATATCAATATCATCTTCAGAATGATTTATCCTGAAATCATGGGGGATTTGTTTCTCAATTTTACTGTTTGAATCCTTAAGAATGGTAAATAATTTTGCCTGAAGCTTAAGGAGCAACACCCTTAAACAACGGGGATAAATAAATAATGTACAGGGTAGGGTAATGATTCTCTGTTTTTTTGTTCTCGCAATCTCTTTAAGGGCCAGGTCAGATTTTGAACCAATCTTTAATAATTCAACTCTTGTGAAATAACGGGATAACATTTCACTTAGACTGCCGGGAGAAAATTCCCTGATATGAAAAACATTCCACGGATTTTGTATAAAACCAAGGAGCCTGTTTGTCTTATCAGGTGTAGAGATAAAAAGGTATCCGTCAGAATACAGAAGTGATTTAATTTCCGTTAAGGTTCTTTTAGCATCAGCGATATGTTCAATTACCTGGAACATTGTAATAACATCATACCTTTCAGAGGAGACTTTTTCGGGTGTTGTAAACACAATATTATCAGATGCATGATGGTCCCGGGCATATTTTAGTGCCTCCATACTGACATCTACCGCGGTTACCTTATTTGCTTTCTCCGCCAGTATAAATGCTCCATACCCTGTTCCGCAACCATAGTCCAGGACACTCTTCCCTGCAACAAATCCTGCCGCAAACCGATATGTGGCGATATGCATGAGGTGGTTATAATATCCTGCCTCATCCTTTATCTCACTGTCAATTATATGTCTTTCTCCACTGTTTTTCACTGTGTTTTTTATCAAATTCAGATAGGAGGTGCCATAATGAATTTCATTCTGTGTAGTGGAATGATCCAGAAGGATAAGTTCTGTTATAATTCTATCGTTACTGATTCAATTTCTCCGGGACCAATCGATTTCGGGTTTTTAAGATTTACCGAGCCGGAACCTTCTATTGTGATTTTGCTGTATTTGATTTTGCCTCCCAGCACTGACATTTTCAATAATACAGATTCATCCTTCCTGGAAATATCGGCTGTTCCGAAGGCATACCCGTTAGACCAGAAATATCTGCCTGTAATATCCCCGAATTTTATTTCACCGGTCACACCTGAATAGTGAAATCCTGTAAGCGCCGGAATAGCAGACCAGCTGGCCATAGCCCTGCCATAATGATGACCACATTCCGCTTCATCGAAAGGACTTCTTTTTCTCCCGTCATACCTGTTACGGATATTACGAATACAATTTAAACCATCTTCTGTTTGTCCCTCGTACAGCATACCTACAGCTGCAGTGTATTCAAATCCTGTCATTACTTCTGTGAAGTAGGGGAACGGATTTACAGGCCTTGTTTTTGGGTATGATGCCATCAGCAGAGCCGCTTCGTCTCCAAGGGCATAGCTCCGGAAACAGTTAAAATGATCAGACAGGTCAGATTTACCGTTATATTTTAAAATGCTTTTAAGCGTCTTCACAACATTTTCTTTTTTTACGAGGTACCCAAGTCCGCATACATGTGCAAGATACTGACCCACCAGCTGATCGACAAGACAGCCTTCTCCAAGCTGGTAATCAGGATTTCCATAATCAGTCGATCCCATTCCTACAAGTTGTTCCTCAGGAATTTTATCCTTATCGGGGACTTCGATCCTGTGGATATAATATTCCCCATTGAATAAGTTTTCATCGATCCATTTACTGCCGTTTAAGAATAGTCTCCTGCATTTTGATGCCATGGTCCTGTCCTTCATGTAAAGGGCCATCTCCTCCATGGCACGCAATGCTCCAAGGTACCAGATTGTCATTTGAGGATTAGGTCCATAGTACTCCACATCCATTGTATTGTGCTGGACCCCTTCCATAACACCATCCTGATTGGCATCCCATCCTCCTTTGATCCACGCATAGCTCAGTGCATTTTTAGCTTTTGGATAAAGGTCACTCAAAAATTTTGCATCTCCTGCCAGCTGCCACTCCCTGTATAGTTTCAGAATACAGCCCATCTGTCCGTCGGCAGCTACTTTTGAGAAAGAAGAAACAGTATCGAGCGGCAGTTTTACCCGGAAGCTCATCAATCCAGTTTCTGTTGTGGCCGGACCAAATTCAACCTGACGCATTGTCCTTGCCAGGTCACCGAAGAGAAAGGCAGTTGCAGTTTCATAATTCCAGACATGGGTGCATGAACCGAAGCAGCACCCGCTTCTGTCATTGCACCCTTCCCACACATAGAAATTTCCGTCAGATAAACGGAAGCAGGTCTGGGATCGTAATGTACTTAAATTAAATAGCGCTGCCTCTTTTACTTCTGCCGGGAGCTCGCTCCTGCAAAAGGCATCCACGAATTCAATTGTCTTGTTCTCAAGATCGTTTAATTCTGGAACAGTTCTGACCGCCACATCCCATGCACTTGTATACTTTGTTGAATAGTAATTCAGCAACGGTGCTGTTGACCATGCTGTCCTGTTGGGGAAATACCAGGTTATCAGAAATCTTACGGTCCTTGTACCGCCTGGCAGCAGTGAATCGTTTACTGCAAGCGATGCCATGGGTTTGTTTGAGATATTATCTGTTCTGTTATCAAGTCTGCCATCCGCTGAAAGATCATCCCAGAAGTCAAGAATTGAAGTACCCCACTTCTCAGGTAACCATGCAGTCCGGTATGATATATTACCTGAGGCAGTACAAACCAATGCCATATTGCCCCATTGATCAGCTTTTTTATCCACTCCTTCTGATGTAAAAAATATTCCCCTTATTCCATCTTCTTCACTAAAGGTGTTTTTGTTTCCGGCAGCTTTACCACCGCTTCCATCTTCACCGATAAAATTCTGCATTGTTCCGCACACGGTAAAATTAACTTGCCTGTCGGAGATGTTTGTCAGCTCAAAATCAAGTACTGCAACAGGGATACTGCTGTTGTCCGTTTCTGCCGGAACAAAAGGGTTAAAAGATTTTATTTTAACATTTACGGGCACCTTTGGTGTGGAAAGTAGTACCTGACCAAAAGGATAAGCAGCTTCAAACGATACCTCTTTAAACCGGGGCAGTCCATGATTGGTTGCTATGGCTCCGGAGCTGCCCTCATACTGATATAATGGTACGGGACCTTCCAGTAATCGAAGGTCTTTTTTCCCTCCGGCTTCAGTGAAAAGTGAAAAGAAGGCGGAATTATTTCTTCCGGATCCGGGATTATAGCCCTTAGCCGGCCTGTTCATTATCTCCCAGTCCTGAAGGTTCCCTCTTCCTCCCAGGGAAACGGTCCCGGTTCCAATGCCTCCCACAGGCAGCGCAATTTTACAAACATGTTCCTGGTCATACTTTTTAAGAACAGGCCAGGGTCGAATGTCAGCAGGAGCACTTCTCTCATCATAAGCCTTCTTTAACTTTCCTATCAGGTGAGGAGTGGTTACAATCATCCCGGCTGCACCTCCTACATTCTCAATGAATTTTCTTCGTTTCATTTGTCATGGCAATTTGAATATTAATTTATTTCACAGAATAAACAGTCTTTCCGGATACAGGGATCCCTTCTTCGGTGATCCCTTCAACAATTACGACTATTTCAGCCGGATTATCAGCGTTAAAATACTCAAGACCTGTTCTGCTTCTGACATTTATATATGGTTCCCAGAAGATTGTTGTGCGGAAATCGTGTGTAAAGGAAGGATCCTCAGAAGTATCATGTTCAGGAGAGTAAAAAATGCGTGGAGCATCGAATCCTTTAATTTCTATACTGGCAGAATTAACAGGAAGTGCTTTCGGGGTCCTTCTCATTCCTGTCCGGGTTATTATATTGACAACTCCGTTAGCTCCGCTCATCCCATAGGCCGGTGTAGGACCCAGTACGTCAATCCGGTCAATCATATAAGGAGGAATTGTGAGAATCAAATCGAGGTTATCATTATCAATGACCATACCGTCCAGCAAAATCAGCGCAGCTCCATGAAGAACCGATTGAGCCAGGACTACAGAAATATCTCCTCCTGATCTTACAACCTGTACTCCTGAGATCCTTCCTGAGATCATGTCGAATACATCCCCGGCAAAATTATCCATTGCGGGAGGCACAATAAATTCTTTATCAGGCTCTCCATATACCTGCCGACTCTCCCTGACCTGTACCTCCTGCTGCGTTTCGGGCCTGTCAGCAGTAATTATAACCTCCCCGATATCGATGGTATCGCTTAGCTTGTATTTCTTCCTGATATCAAGCTTTATAACAGCTTCCTGCTTCAGGGTGGAGTAGCTGGTCCGTGTCAGTATCTTTTCTGTGGCCGGAGCTGGTAAAACAGGTACATACGGAGGCTCATAGTACAGTGAATCGACGAAGATACGTCCCAGGTCCCTCTCGTTCTTTCCTGTTGAGGAGAGGAACATATTTGCATTACCCGCGAAGTCAAGCTTATCAAACCTGAACTCTCCTCCGGAATCAGTCTCTGCAGTAAGAAACTGGTTATTAACTTCCCCGAACAGTCCCATGTTTATCTTCACTCCCTCCAACGGACTGTTGCCAAAGAGCTTAAGCACCCTTCCGGATACGGTAAATCCAATTTCGTGGCTGAAAGGAAGCAGGGTATCATATTTCCAGCTGAAATCGCGCCATCCCTGTGTCAGCAGCAGGAGGTCGAGGTCGG